>JAUIEE010000225.1 GCA_030428965.1 bacterium
TTGAGACGATCCTCGGCGAAGTCCTGCTGCTTGCGAACGTCCAGGCTCGGATCGGTCGTGTCGAAGATGAACCAGGCGATGTAGTCCCGGTTCTCCGGATCCGACGCCTCGACCACAGGTTCGTCCACGTTCTCCGGGTACTCGGGAACCTCCCGCAGCTTGTCGCTCACCTCGCGCAGGGCCAGGTCCTTCGGGGTCCCCACGTCGAACTCGAGACGAATCGAACCGACCCCTTGCTGGGACGCACTCGTCATGCGCTCGAGGCCCGTGATCCCCTGCAGACGCTCCTCCTGGGGATCGATGAGGTCCTGTTCGATCTCCTGGGGGCTGGCCCCTTCCCAGCGCGTGGTGACGGCGACGATCGTGTCTTCGACGTTGGGCGTGAGCTGGATCGGAATCCGCCCGAGGGCCAGCAGCCCTGCCAGGAGCACCAGCAGGACGCCGACCGAGACCGTAACGGGCTGGCGAATCGAGGTGCGGACCAGGTCCATGTTCAGTTCCCTCCGCCCGTGCCCGGCGCGGGGGCAGCCGGCAGGACGGGCGCCATCGGGTAGAGCCGCTCCTTGCCCTCCACGATCGTCGCGTCTCCGGCCTGCAGGGGACCTGACACGACGAGCCGGTCTCCCTCCTGCCAGAGCACCTTGACCTGCACCGGACGGGCCAGGGACGGCCCTTCGGCTTGGGGCATGGCGACGTAGAGGAAGGGGCCGAGCTCGTTGCGCAACATGGCGTCCACCGAGACCGTGGAATGCTGCGCCTCCCCGGCCACGGGCACCCAGGCGGTGGCCGACATACCCGGAGCCAGCGCCGGATCGCTGGGCAGCGAACCGATCAGCGTCAGCATGCGCGCACCGGTATCGACGATCGGCACCAACCTCCAGGCAGGCATGGCGTAGCGTTCAGGCTGCCCGGCGACCTGCACCGTCATGGGCCCCTTCTGCTCCCGCAGCGCAGCGAGATTGGACTGTGGAACCCGCAACCAGACCTCGAGCTCGTTGGAGACGAGCTCGAGCACCGCGTCTCCCGCTCCCAACCACTCACCGAGCTCGGTCTCGAGCCGGGCCACGACCCCGTCGAAAGGGGCACGCACCTGGGTGTCCGCCAGGCGTTCTCGCTGCAAGGCCACCTCGGCGGCCAGGACGACGAGCTCGTTCTCGCCCTGGGCCAACCTCGCTCGTGCCTGTTCGACGGCAGTGCGGGCATCGGCCAGCTCCTTGTCGTTGGCCACCTTGCGGGCAACGAGATCCTCCAGGGTCTCCAGGTCGCGCAGCGCCTGGGCCAGGGTCGCCTGTCGTTCGACGACCACGGCCCGGACCCCGGCCTCCCGGGCCTCGAGCACGGCGAGCTGCAGGCGCAGGTGCTCCCCGTCCAGGGTCACGAGCAGACTGCCCGCCTGAACCTGGGCTCCGTCGCGGGCATGGATCTCGAGCACACGACCGGCCTCTTCCGCGGCGACCCGGGCCCTTTGCGCCGCGCGCAGATCGCCGCTGACCGTGCGACGCTCCTGGAGCAGCGCCTGGACGACGGCATCGGTTCGAACCGTGGAGGGAGGCGCGCCCTGGGCCGCGGCCTCACTCCCGACGAGAAGCGACCCACACAACAAGAAGACGAACGTTCGCAAAGCTGAACCCCTTTCGGACGGACCGGGAGACGGCCGCAGGTTAGCCCCCCGGGGCTCCGAAACCAGCACATTCCCCGCGCCCCGGAAGCGGGCGCAGGGAAGTTCAAGAAACAGCCCTGTCGTCCGACGACAAAGCGGCTCCCGAGCCACCCGGACGCGCCGGCGCTCCTGGGATACCCAGGCCATCGTAAACGGCGTGAATGCCCGCGACTTCGTGCTCGATCGAGTGATTCTGGACCACGTAGTCCCGTGCGCGCTTGCCCATCTCCTGCAGCCGCTGGGGATCCTCCAGGAGTTTCATGAGCGCTTCGTAAAGGGCCTCGACGCTGCCCGTTTCCACGATGTCCCCATTGACCCCGGGACGGATCATGTGGGGGAAGTAGCCGCTCCGGGAAGTCAGGGCGGCGGCGCCGCTGGCCATGGCCTCGAGCGGGGTCAATCCGAACCCTTCCGTGCGGGAAGGCGCCACGCACAGGCTGACCCTGCGGTACCAAACCTTGACCTCATCTGCGGAGAGATCTCCGAGGAAACGGATCCGTTCGACCAACCCGGCAGATCGGATCCTGGCCTCGAGCTCCGCGCGAAAGCCCGCTTCGCTGGGCTTGCACAGACCGGTCAGGATGGCGCTGAAGCCCGGTCGTTCGGGAAGAGCCCGGCACAGGGCCTCGACGAACAGGTCCGTGCCCTTGCTGGGTCGAATGCGACCGAACATCCCGATGCCGAACTCGCCCGGGAGCCCTCCCTCGGCCCAGGCTCGGCTCTTGTCGGCCGAAGGATGAAACGCCTCCGTGTCGACGCCGTGGGGCACGATGGCGGTGTGCCAGTCCAGGAAGGACGCGGCCCCTTCGGAAACGGCGATGATCGCGTCGCAACGATGGATCATGCCACGCAGGAACGCTCCGTGCCGGCGCGGCGTGGGCGAGGTGAAGACCAGCTTCCAGGGCTGGCGCAGCACCTTCTTCAGGAAGAGCCCGACGACCAGATCCATCGAACGCCGCGCGTGCCAGATGCGAGCTCGGCCGCGCACCGGAGTCCTCCAACCCCAGCGCAAGAGATCCCAGAGCCCCACCGTGCCCCGCAGGCCCAGGCGACCCAGATCCAGAACCGCCACTTCGCGCTCGCGCTGCTGGAGGGGGACCAGGGCCAGGATCGTGGCCGAGACGCCCGCAAACCTGGGATGGAGGTTCGAGACGAGGACCGTCGCGTCGCGCAGGGCCGAGGGGGCCGACATGACCGGGAGCATAGGACCTCGGCCCGGTCCGCGTCGAGGCACCCCCCGCGCCTCAGGGCTTGCGCAGCACCCAGGTGGTCATGCAGCGAAGGTTCTGAACGTTGGTCGTCTTGATGGGATCCAGGAGCTCGGCCCCCAGCCGATCGGTGGCCCGGACGAGATCGTCTTCGTCGACCAGGAAGCGTTCGCTTCCATCGGGAAGGAGGTAGCGACCATCACCGAGGTCCGCCAGGTCCGCCTCCAGTCCGATGGACGAGGCCAGACGAGCGAAGAACAGGCCTCCCGACCGAACCGCGGCCCAGCCGCCCCGCAGCATGGCCTCGAAGTGGGCTCGGTTCCTGGCGAAGTGCAGCACGGCGTTGCACACGACCAGGTCGGCCTGCACGGCCTCGCCGCTCAGGGACTCCAGCTCCCCCACCCAGAAGCGCGCTTCCTCCGCGCGCCAGCGCCTCCGCAGCTCTTCGACGACGTCGGGATCGCGATCCATCCCGGAGACCCGATAGCCCGCCTGGAGGAAGAAGTGCAGGTTGCGTCCACTTCCGCAGCCCACGTCGAGCACGTCCATGTCCGGGCGGATCCGGCCGCGCAGGAGCTGGTCCAGGAGGTAGATGTCCATGCCCCCCAGGGCACGGGAAAGGTCCTCGGCGCTCACGGGAGCGGTCATGGGCGCAAGCTGCCATGTCCCGCGGCCCCGGGCGATGCCTGCCCCAGAAATGCCCTGCCTGGCCTGACGAAGAATTCTTGCCTGAAAGGGAAATAGAGGCAGCTTCCTGCGTTAGACCGCCCTATGAAGCGACCGATCGACGGCATCGACAGAGAAATCCTGAAGCTTATTCAGACCTCGGCCAGGCTTCCGAACGCCGAGGTCGCCCGCAACCTGGGGATGGCCCCCTCGGCCATCCATCAGCGGCTGCGGCGCCTGGAGGAGCACGGCGTGATCCAGGGCTACAGCGCGCGGGTCGATCCCCAGGCCCTCGACCGCGGGCTCCTGGCCTTCGTGCAGCTCAAGACCGAAGAGAGCCTGGGGTCCTTCCGGATCGCCGAGGCCGTGGCCCAGCTGCCGGGCGTGCTGGAGGTGCACGACATCGCCGGGGATGACTGCTACCTGCTCAAGGTGCGCGCCCAGGACACCGGGGACCTGCATCGCTTCCTGCGGGAAGAGCTGGGCTCGCTTCAGGGGGTGCACTCGACTCGCACGACGATCGTCCTCAAGACCATTTCCGAACGGATGGACCTTCCCATCCCCGCCGCCCTGGAGACAGAACGATGATGAAAGCCCTGCTCTGGGCCGCGCTCTGCGCGCCCGCCCCTTCCGAGATCAACGAGTGGACCGTGCTGTTCTTCGGCGCTGCCGACAACAGCAGCGAGGAGAGTTTCGTACCCGACATGGAGAACCTGATGCAGGGACTTCCCGTGAAGGGCCTCGAAGTGCTCGCCTTCGTCGATCGTTCCCCGGGCTACTCGAGCCAGGCGTCTCCCCTCGGCGGGGACTTCGCCGACGTCAGGCTCTTTCGCTTGACCGCCGAGGGTGCCCAAAGATGCTTCGGTGGCACGCAGTTTCCCGAGCTCGTCGAGGGGAAGAGCTACGAAGCCAACAGCGGTGACGTCGCAACCCTGCGCAAGGCTCTACGCTGGGCGAAGGCCAACTATCCCGCGCGCCGCTACGGGCTGGTGTTCTATTCCCACGGGGGCGGCGATGCCTGGTGCCCCGACGAAAGCCACGACGATCGGCTCTACCCAGCCGAGCTCAACGCCGGCTTGACCCAGGAGGATTCCCTCGATCTTGTCGTCTTCGACGTGTGCCTCATGGGAGGGATCGAGAACGCCTACCAGTGGCGTCCCCGGGAGGGATCGTTCGGCGCAGAGATCTGCGTCGCGACCCCCATGGCGGGCTTCCCCTTTCCCTGGGGACAGATCTTCCGAAACCTGCGGGCGGAACACCCCGAGCAGGCTCCCAGCGCCGCGGAATTCGGTCAGCTCATCGTGCGCTCCGTGGAGGAAGACCGTGCGCAGGGGCTGGCCCAGGGTGCCATCCCCGAAGGCCTGCGGGCCGAAGTCGAGCTCGAGGCCATGGGCTGCTACGACCTCACGCAGGCAGGCCGGGTCAAGCAGGCTACCGACGCGGTCGCCCGCGCCCTGGCGGGATCCGAAGAGCTCCGATCCCAGCTCGAGACCCTGCGCGGTCATGGCCAGGAGGTCGGTCTCCTGAACTACATGGGGCTCGACAAGCCCACCGGCTGGAGCGAGTACCCCTACTTCGATCTGCACGATCTCGCGCGGCGCATCCCGCTGATCGACTCCGCCAGCGAAGAGCTCCTGGAAGCGGCCGCGGACCTCGAAGAAGCGGTCGAGGCCATGGTCCTCGGCTCCTTCGGGATGCCAGGCTACGATCCCTACGACTTCGTTCCGGGCGCAAGTGGGCTGTACGTCGTCTTCCCGGAAGGGCCGAACAGCTGGGCCAACTTCCGCTGGTACACGGGCGAAGCCCTCCCGGACGGAGCGCCAGGTTTCGGACGATACGACTGGTGTCTCGACGGCGCCTCGGAGCGACCCGGCCAGGTTGGAAACTGGTTCCAGCTGCTCGAGAGCTGGTACGCGCGTCCCTGACGCTACCTACGCGCGGACCAGAGGCGTCCCCCCGTGAACCAGAAGACGAGCCCGGCGACAACCCCCGTGGGAGCTCCGATCAGGGCAACCTCCAGCAGCTGGGTCTCTTCCAGCGGCCTCTGGGGTCCGAAGGAGTCCCCCAGCAGCGAGCGCAGCCCGAGCAGGAAACCGGGAAGCGCCAGGGCCCCCAGGCCCATGGCCAGGAGCAGCACGAATCGCAGGGTCAGGCCCTGGCGCGCACGTGCGGCGAGCAGGGGCCAGGCCGCCAGGCTCGCGCCGAAGGCGACAGGTGAGCCGAACATTCCGACCGCGAGCGCCAGGGAGCCCAGCTCCGAGCCGTGGGGCCGCTGCCAGGCGAAGATCAGCGCCAACAGCACGACCAGCGGGGTCAGGCCCGCGCAGAAAAGGGGCAAGAAGACGGGGCGATGGGCCATGGGCGGCGCGCGGTCGAACCGGGTCGACCGCTGCGCTCCGCCCACTCTAACGCCTGCTCCCCGGCGGGCCTACTGCCGGAAGTAGTCCATGAGACCCAGCACGCCCGCGGCGGGAATGGACTGCACCCCGGCTTGATATGGATCGGTGTCGAAGCGCTGCAGACCGGAGCCCAGGTCGATCACGTCGATCGCACCGGGGCCTTCGGTCGAAGTCGGGATGGCCGCGAACAAAAAACGCGGGCGAGCGGCCGGCACGATCTGGCGCGTGGCCGGGTTCGTGCGCACCAGGGACTTGCCGTTGATCGAGGCCGGCAGGCCGGCCGAGAACTGCGTCGTGTAGTTGGTGACCGGAGCCAGGTTCAGCTGGTTGTCGAAAGCGATGTCCACGGGGACGCCCGTCAGAACGTCGCTGCCGATGGAGGCCAGCACCCGGAACTCGAGGTCCCGCAGCTGGGGCGAGCCCCCACCGGGATCCAGGGGCACCGGGCCCGTACGACCGCTGTTCAGTCCGAGGTTCGTGATGGCCCCTCCCCCCAGTCCCGTGCGGTTGCCGCGTTCATCCAGCTGGTTCTCGTGCAGCACCCAGACCGCCGAGTTCAGACGCAGGAGGTCCGGCTGCAGCCCCTTGGGGTTGTCGAAGACCATGGGGGCAGTTCCGATCACGTCATCGAAGCCCCAGCCGTTGATTCCGTCCGGACCCGATTCGAAGATCGCGACCCTTCCATCCGCGTTCAGGATGTAGGCGAAGTACACGAAGCGCTGGAAACCGAAATTGAGCTGTCGAGGCGTGAGGGCCACGTCGATCGGGCTCGAGATCTGGTTCCTCAGGGTCTTGCGTACCTCCAGATTGAAGACCGAGACGACCGAAACGCTTCCCCCCGCGGTGTTGCAGACCAGGATGTCCTCGTTCGCCGAGTCCCAGGCGATGCCCGTCGGCCCCTCGCCGACCGGAATCGTCTTCGTCACGGTGTGAAAGGCACCCGATGTGGGATCGATATCGACGATCGAAACCACGTCCGCTCCTTGATTCGTGACCGCCAGGAAGTCCAGGTTCGGAGACATGGCCAGGGAGGTCGGATCCGGGAGGGCGATGCGGTCGATGACCGTGAAGCGGTTCGAGTTGAGCACGACCAGCTGGCCGGCCGCTCGGTCGACGGCGTAGAGGAAGTGCCCGACCTGCTGGCGCTGCATGAACTCCCGGCAGGACGTGACCTGCTGGGCCGCGGGCGCGGGGCCGAGGAAGAACGAGTTCTGCTCCTGAACCAGGAGGCCATCGGGCACCGTCCGGCTGGAAGGATCCCCCAGGGGATTGCCCCCCGGCACGAGCAGGTTGGTCAGACCCAGGCCGGCGGCGTCCACGGCCGGTTGGGTGGCGGCCAGGATCGTGGTCGGCTCCTGCCCGCCGATCAGGGGATCCAGGCACAGGGGAGGAAAGACCAGGCGCGGAGGGTTGGGATGGGGCGCCCAGCTGGCCAGGTTGCCCGTACCGCGCTCGTCCTTGAAGCGTGTGTTGTTGTCCTGGGGGTAGAGCGGCGCCAGGCTCTGGGCACCGCCGCCCTGGACCTGGATGCGCTTGAAGCCCGTCGTGGCGCAGATGTTTCCCCCACCGGACTGACAGCCGTTGGGATTGCCGTTGTTGAAGACGACGTCGAGGGGATGACCCAGAGCCATGTCCCCGGCGGACTCCACGGTGGGTGCCCGCGCGAGCAGCGTGTTCAGCTGGCTGTCCTTCGTAAGGGTGAAGACCCCCTCGGATCCGCCGTCGAAGGTGCAGGTCCCCGGAGTCAGGAAGGGGATCAGGCTCGATCCCTGGAGCCGCAGGTTGGGGTTGTTCGGGTAGTTCGAATGCCCGCGCTGCACCGGGTTCGACTCGTCGAAGGCCGGGTTTCCGGTGCCGGCCCCGAAGCCGTTGAGATCCACCACGGAAATGCCCGGGTTGCTTCCCCCGCGTGAGACGTAGAGCGCATCGGGGGTAACGGGCGCATTCACCAGCCCGGGTCCCTCACCGGTCACGAAGAAGGTCTGGGGATTGAGCGTGTTCAGGTTGCCTTCGGTGGCCAGGTCCCGAAAGCCCTGGGCGTTGACCACGATCCGCACCTGGGTGAAGTCGCCGCAACCGGCCGAAGCCTGGGCCGGGCCTGCCCCCGGGAAGGTGTACGCCGGGAGAATCTCGACCCGGGACAGGTCGTAGGGAGAGAGCGGGCGCACGTGGTAGGGAACCTGAACCTCGGAGTTGTCGGGGCCGAAGCGCAGCTGAATCCCGGTGCCCATCGTCGCCGGAAGGTCGAGATCGAGCTCCCCCAGGTTCTGGACCTGGATCGGCTCGGAGAACTCGACCACGATGCTCGTGTTCGGATCCACGCCGAACTCGCCGTTGCCGGGCAGGATGACCGGCACCTGGCTCTGGCCCGACACCGCGACCTCCGGGGGCACACGGTCGACGCCGACGGTGGACGAGGCCAGCGCCTCCTGCTCCAGCAGTGCGCCGCTGACCGCGCGCACCTCGCGTGAGATACGCATCCGGATCTGCAGGTCGAGAGGGAAGGTCTCGT
>JAUIEE010000638.1 GCA_030428965.1 bacterium
GGGCCCCGATGGACTCCTGCACGAAGGTGCGCTGCTCGGGGTCGAAGGCGATGCGGTGCAGACCGTCGTCGTTGACGGCCAGGATCACGTCCGTCTCGCCCTCCCCGGGGGCCGCGAGCACGGTGACGTCGCTGAAGGAAGTCGGAGAGATCTCGGCCAGGGCCGTGAAGGAAGTCGGGTGGTACACGAGGGTCAGGATGCCTCCCTTGAGGACCAGGGCCGAGATCGTGTCCTGGTCGGTCAGACGCCCGGTGACGACGCGTTCGAACGGGCCCGGCCCCCCGAGGCCCGCCGGCCAGTCGATGGAGTTCGAGTCCACGAGCTCCACGCCGCCCCAGTAGCTCTCCGGTCCGTTGGCGGGGCTGCTCTGGGCGGCGACGGGAAGGGAGATGGCGGCGAGTGCAGGAAGAGCGGCGCAGGTTCGCATGGTCTCGATCTCCTTCGGAGGGGCGGGGCGATGCCTCGAGAATACTGCGCTTGGCTCGGGAGCGCGACGGGGAGATTCGGCCGTGCCCGGGTGCAGTTTTGGCTTGTTTATCTCGGACTTTTTTGGCGCTTCGACGCAAGTGCCCGTGGGGCGGTCGTTCATCGAAGTGGAATCCAAAAGCCCTCGCGCTTTGCAGGCCACGGCATGCTCGACGAGACGTCTTCAGGGCAAGCGGCGCTCCTGGACATGGGGCCACGCCCCGTCGAGTGCCGCCCGCAACCCTTGAGTGGAGATCCCCGATGACGAATGCCAAGTGGACACTCGCCCTCGTGCGGGGCGCTGTCTTGGTTCTAGGCGTAGTCGCGTCCTACCCATCCAGCGCGCAAACAGCGACCTACAGGCTCGTGCGGAGAACCGCCGGTGCCGCAGATCGACAGGAGTTCCAGGCGGCCGAAGCCATGGGCTTCGACGCCTACCTCACTGCGCAGCTCGATCCGAGCACCCTGCCCGACGTGGAGGCCGAGGTCGACGCCAACTGGCCTCTCGTGAATGAGTCCCCCTACTTCATCCTCACGAACTACGGCCTCAACGTGAACACTCGGTCGCAGCCCAAGCGACAGATGCGCTACGCCCGGGCGTGGCGCTGGATGCACTCCGATCAAGGTCTCTACGAGCGTATGACCTGGTTCTGGGCCAACCACCTCAGCATCGATCAGAACAAGGACAACGGCTGGGCGCTGTTCCCCTGGTTCGATCGCTTCGTGAGCCGCAAGCACGCCCTGGGCACCTTTCGTGAGCTGATCCACGCCAGCGCCGGTGACTCGGTGGACCGCGCCGCGGCCATGCTCGAGTACCTCGACAACGTGGCCAACCGCTGCGTGCCGCCCAACGGTATCCCCAACGAGAACTACGCCCGCGAGTTCTTCGAGCTTCACGTCCTCGGCAAGGGTCCCCAGGTCCACACCGAGGACGACGTCGAGGACCTGGCGACGATCTTCAGCGGATGGGGCAAGGTTACGGACCAAAGCAACATCCGCTGGGGGCTCTTCGACTTCAACGGGGCCAACCACTGCGAGGGCAGCTACACGTTCTACGGCGTCAACATCCCACCCGACGACGTCGATCCGACCGAGGGGCAGCTGGCCATCGACGCCTTGATCGACTACGTC
>JAUIEE010000639.1 GCA_030428965.1 bacterium
GCTGTCGGGGAACAGGGCGAAGCCCTTGCGCCAGGCCTCGAGGGCTTTCTCGTTCTCCCCGGTTTGCTGGTACATGTTGCCGAGGAAGAGGTAGGTCTGGGCGAAGCCTGCGTGGGGCTCCTGGGTTTCCTGCTGGGCTGCCAGAACCTCGAACTGTTCGATGGCCTGTCCGGCCTTTCCCATGAAGGCCGGCCAGTTGGAGAGCGAGACGGCCTTGCTGAAGCGCGCTTCCCAGTGATTGGGATCCAGGGCGAGGGCGTTGTCGAAGGCAGCGTCCGCCTTGGTGGCCAGGGCACCCGCCACGGGGGAGTTGCCCACGCCGAACAGCTGCTGCAGGTAGGCACCGCCCAGGGTCACCTGCAGGTCAGGGTTGTTCGGCTCGAGCTCGGCCATGTGCTCGATCTCGGCCACGACCTCGTCGATGCGGCCCGACTGGCGAAGCTCTTCCCACAGGTCGTCGTTGTTCCAGATGGAGTCGTTCGACATGACCTGGGTCACGATCTCGTCGAGGCTGAAGCTGGCCAGATTGTCGGCCGACAGTCTCTTGCCGCTGGTCGCGCTGTGCGAGTTTTGTGCCTGGGCCAGCTCCTCGAGGCGAGCCGGGTTCGCGCTGATCCAGCGCTCCAGGGCGGCGTCCAGGTCCTCGGCCGAGAAGCGGCCGTTGGTCGTGGGGGGCGTGACCGGCTGCAGCTTGGTGCTGGCGAGGGAAGCCTCTAGGTCCCGCTGACGCTCTTCGTAGCTGGCGACCAGCTGGGCCAGTCGATCCAGGCGCGTGGCCACCAGGGGATCGGCCTCGCTCGGGCGCTCTTCGCCGCTGGACAGGAAGCGAGTGCCGAGGCTACCCAGGAATCCGGCTCCGAGCGCCAGGGGAATGAGGATCCAGTTCTTCATCGATCGTCTCCAATCATCGGGGGTGTTCGCTGCCCTCGTCCCCGGGCGTCGGTACGCGGGACAGGGTGATGTTCAGTTCCTGGTTCGAGCCGACGGGGCACTCCACCGCCAGCCGCTCGAAGCGGAAGTCGTGCGTGCGTACCTCGACGTGATAGCGGCCGGGGCGCACTCCGCGGGCCAGGTAGCGCCCCTGCTCATCGCTCTGGCCCGTTTCGTTGAACGAAAAGGCGCGGTCCTCCGGGTCACGCAGGAGGATGAAGGCCCCCTGCACGGGACGGCCCTCCACGTCGGTCGTCTGGATCGCCAGGCTGGCCCCCGGGTACAGGCGGAACTCGACCGTCTCCGCGGCCCGTTCGGTCACCTCGACCTCGAGGCTCTCGAAGCCCAGGTCTGCGACGGGCGAGTAGACCGTGACGTAGTAGCGGCCTGGGGGGACCCCTTCGAAGGTGAAGCGTCCCTCTTCATCCGCGGAGCGCATGCCGGCGAACAGCGGGTCTTCGAGGTCCTCGGCGACCTCCTCGAGAATGGCGAGGGCGTTGGGAAGAGGTTCCGAGCCCAGGCCACGCAGGACGAGTCCGGGGATCCGGCCGCCAGGGATCACCACGTCGTGCTCGATCTCCGGCCAGTTCTCGGGAACCTCCAGCTGGCCGACCGACTGCAGCGACCCACCGCTCTGATCGACCGTGAACAGGTGGTAGGTG
>JAUIEE010000226.1 GCA_030428965.1 bacterium
CTTCCGCCAGGACGCCGCGCGCAGCATCTTCTCGCGCTCGCTCTCGAACGGCTGGGCCTTCGATGCCGAGCTGGTCGTCATCGCCCAGGTCCAGAACTGCAAGCTCGCCCAGGTCCCGGTGGCCTGGCGTCACGAGGACGGATCCAAGGTGCGCATCGCCTCCGCGGTCGTGCGCTCCCTGGGTGAGCTGGGCGTGATCGCCTGGAATCGCCTGCGGGGCAAGTACCGCTAGCGCCTTGCGCAACCTGCCCAGGGACCCGGGCCTCGAGACGACCCCCCACGAGGGCCCGAACGGCCGCTACGTGGGCCACGCCCACGGACCGATCCGCCGCTTCGCTCACCTCGCGCGGCTCGATCGCCTGCTGCAGGAGTTGGCCCGGGGCTTCGGTCCACGCACCTGGTGGCCGGCCGAAACGCCCTTCGAGGTCATCGTGGGAGCGATCCTGACCCAGAACACGGCCTGGCGAAACGTCGAGCTGGCCCTGGCGCGGCTGAGGGAAGAGGGCTGGTTGACCCCCGCGCATCTCCTGGCCGCTTCCCAGGCAGATCTCGCGCAGCGCATCCGCCCCTCGGGCACCTTCCGCATGAAGGCCCGCAAGCTGCAGGCCATCTCCCGCTGGTACCTCGATCAGGGTGGGCTTCTCGGCCTGCGGGAGCGATCGCTGGGCCCCTTGCGCGAGGAGCTGCTCGGGGTCTTTGGCGTGGGTCCCGAGACCGCGGACTCGATCCTGTGCTACGCGGCGGGCCGCCTCACCGTCGTGGTCGACGCGTACACGCGCCGGGTCCTGTCCCGACACGGCTTCGTGGCCGCGGACGCCGGCTACGAGGAGATCCGCGCCTGGCTCGGACAGAACCTGGTCCGCTCCCAGCCGGTCTACGAGGAGTTCCATGCGCTGCTCGTCCAGGTCGGGTATGGACATTGCAAACCGAGCGCACGCTGCGAGGCGTGTCCGGCCACGACGCCCGTGGGAGGATTCCCAGGTTCGGATCCTGGAAGATCGTGATTGCCGGGGGGACTTTTGGCCTGCCAGGACGCAAGCTGGTGTTCGGAACGGACGATAGGCCCGATCAAGAGGAGCTCGACGCCCCGTCGTCGACAAAGCGAATTTGTACGGTTTGGGTCAAAGCAAGTAGCAGTCGACCTTCCCACCCGTAACGGAAACGTCACGGCCACGTGAGGCGGCCGCGGAGAACACGAACCGGTCTACGAACGAGTTGAAGAACCTCCCGCAAAGAGAGAAAGGGCGAGCAAACCGATGAGCCAAAAAATCCTGGTGGTCGAAGACGAAGAGCCCCTCGCTCTCGGCATTCGGGACGCCCTGATCCACAACGGGTACGAAGTGGACGTGGTTCACGACGGGAACCAGGCCATGGATCAGATCTCGGCCGGGCGCTTCGACCTGGTCGTGCTCGACATCATGCTCCCCGGCCGCAGCGGCTTCGAGGTTCTGCGGGAGCTGCGCGAGAGCAAGAAGGACACGCGCGTGATCGTCCTGACCGCCCTGTCCGAGGAGAGCGACGTGGTGCGCGGCTTCGAGCTCGGAGCCGACGACTACATGGCCAAGCCCTTCTCGCCGCGGGAGCTCACGGCCCGGGTCCACGCCCAGTTCCGACGCAAGGAAATGGACACGGCTCCCCCTCCGCAACTCAACCTGCCCGGCGGCGTGATGGTCGACCTGGCCCGGCTGGAGGTTCACCGCGACGGCGAGATCGTGCCCCTGACCCCTCGTGAAGGCGACATCCTCGAGTACCTCTTGCGCCACCGCAATCGGGTCGTCACCCGCGAGGATCTCCTGCTCGACGTCTGGAAGTACCGCAACGCCAACGTCGAGACGCGCACGGTCGACATCCACATCGTTGGGTTGCGGCGCAAGGTCGAACCGGATCCCGCCAAGCCCTCGCTGATCCAGACCGTGCGCGGGAAGGGCTACCGCTGGTACACCTGAGGATCGCGGGGACTAGTCCCGCGCTGAGTTCTCTTGCTCCGCCCCCGCACGACACGGACCGCCCTCGGGCTCTACGGAGTCCTCCTCGTGGTCCCGACGCTGGTGTTCGGTTGGCTCTACTGGCGCGAGCTCGTGCGGGACTACGACGCGGAGCTGGCCGCGGTCCCCGAGGACGCCGAGGACGCCGCCCGCCGCATCGTGGCCGGCATGCGTCACCGCCTGGACCGGCTGCTCGAGGAAGAGGGCGAGCGCCCGTTCCACCAGTACGGCCAGATCTTCTCCGCCGTGGACGCCATGGGCGACGAGGTTTCGATCCTGCCCTCGCCTCTGGTCAACGGTCCTCGTCCCCAGGGCATCCTGGGCTGGTTCTCCTTCGATCTGGGCGAGACGGCCACCGAGGTGGACTTCTTCTTCGGAGCCGGGCGCCAGAAGTCGGACGAGCTGCTGCAGTCCTTGACCCTGACCCTGTCCGACTTTCGTGATCGCAAGGCCAAGGAAGGTCTGCTCGAACGCCTGTCCCAGCTCGAGGGAAGCGCCTCTCCCTTCCCCCTGTCCGCCGTCTCGGTGCACCGCTCCTTCAAGAGCGAGCTCTTGAGCTGCGTGGTCGAGTGCTCTCCCCACATGGTCGGGCGCACCCTGCCCGTGTTCACCTCCGAGCTGCACTCCCAGTTCTTCCGCCGGGCGGACGGCACCCCCGTCGCGATCGTCTCGCGCCGCATCCTCGCCAAGCCCAACAAGGGCGATCTCCCCCCGGAAGCCGACTGCCTGCGGCCCCTGCTCGAGGACGGCTTCACCACCCAGCAGGGCATCGTGGTGGACGTCGACTGGCTCCTGCGGCGACTTCCCTTCGAGGTGGCGGCCCAGACCCTGGGGGAATCCCAGGAGCTGATCTCCCTCAACCCGGCCCAGCCGATCAAGGAAGCTCCGACCGTCTTCGCCCACATTCTGCCGGTCGTGGCCATGGGCTTCGAAGTCGAAGCCCCGGGCGACGAGGACTTCGGGCGCCTGGACGTCGCCATCAACACCGACAACATTCGCCTGCGCTTCGAGAAGCAGTCCAAGCGCTTCATGGGTGTGGCCCTGATGATGGTCCTGACCATGGCCGCGGGCATGGCGCTGCTCTACCGCAGCGTGAACCGTGAGCTCGAGCAGGCCCACCGCATGCAGAACTTCGTGGCCGCGGTGACCCACGAGCTGCGCACGCCGCTCTCCACGATTCGCCTGCACGGCGAGATGCTCCTGGAGGGCTGGGCCAGCGATCCCAAGGTGCAGCGGGAGTACTACTCGCGCATCGTGCGCGAGACGAATCGGCTCTCCACCCTGGTCGAGAACGTGTTGCAGAAGAGCCGCCTCAAGGAGAGCGTGGTCGAAGCCCAGCCCGGTGATCTGAACCGGGTCATCGAAGCCCTCAAGCCCAACCTCCAGGCCCCCGAGGGCGGCAGCGCCGACCTGAGCTTCGAGCTGGAGGCCGGGCCGCGGGCCCTGATCACTTCGGAAGCGGTCTCGGGCATCCTGTCGAACCTGGTGGAGAACGCCCGCAAGTACGCCCCGGTGAGCCCCGGAGGGGAACCGATCCAGATCCGCACCCGGGAGGAGGGCGAGACCGTCCTGCTCGAGGTCGCCGATCGAGGCCCGGGGGTTCCCGCCGAAGAACGCGAGCGCATCTTCGACGCCTTCTACCGCATCGGCAGCGAGGCCACGCGCACCACGACCGGAACGGGCCTGGGCCTGCACCTGGTCGCTCTACACGCCGAGTCCGTCGGGGCCCGGGCCAGCGTCGAGAATCGCTCCGGCGGCGGAAGCGTTTTCCGCATCGCCTTCCTGAAGGCGGTCTAGGAGCGACGCGGCCCCGGCCGGGCTCGCCCGGGCGTCCCGGGACAGGTATGCTTTTGCGCCTCCCGCGCCGGCCCCTCCAGGCCTCAAGGCCCCGTCGCGTGCGGTTTCGGAACCAGGCGAGCGGACGACGGATCAGGAGCTAGACGGGTGACAGAGATACCGGGATTGTTGAAGTCGATCCCCGCTGGGGCCCTGCAGCCGGTCGACTGCGGGGCCTGCGGCAGCGCCGAGCGGAGCGTCAAGTTCGAGGACGGTCCGTTCTCGGTGGTCACCTGCAAGCGCTGCGAGCTGACCTACGTCACGCCGCGGCTGGGCGACGCGGCCTTGATCGACGACGTCTACAACGAGGGCTACTGGAGCTCCGATTCCGCCAAGCAGCGCGGCTACACGGACTACCGCGCCGATCAGCCGCTCTACCTGAAGACCTACCGCCGTCGCCTCAGCGTGGTCGAGCGGCACTTCCCTGAAGCAGGGCGCGTGCTCGACGTCGGCTGTGCCGCCGGCTACTTCCTCAAGGTCATGCAGGAAGAAGGCTGGGACGTCGTGGGTCTGGAGCCCTCCGACGCCATTCGGCCCCACGCCCAGGAGCTCTTGGGGGAGAAGAACGTGCTGGCCGGCGTCCTCGGCGACGTGGACCTCGAGCCCCACTCCTTCGACCTGATCACGATGTGGGACGTGATCGAGCACATCCCCGACACGGTCGCGGCCATTCGAGAGGTGGGCAAGCTGCTCAAGCCCGGCGGCTGCTTCTTGATCGAGACCCAGAACATCGACAGCCGCGCCGCCAAGGTCCTCGGGAAGCGCTGGCAGCACTACAAGCACGCCGAGCACATCTACCACTTCAACAAGAAGACCCTGGGCGCGGCCCTCGAGAAGGCCGGCTTCGAGATCCTCGAGGCAGGTCCGCGCCTGGGCGGCAAGTACGTCTCGATGGGCTTCATCGCCGAGAGAGCCGGCCGGTTGCACCCGGCGCTGTCCTTCGTGCTCTCCCCCCTGAACCTGATGCGCAACCTCTCGATCTACGTCAACCTGTACGACGAGCTGATCGTCGTCGCGCGGCCGAGGTCGACGGACAGCTGAGGCGAGCCTCCTCCGCCCGCGCCCGATGGACTCCAACGCCTATCGCCAGTTCCTCCAGCTCGAGAGGACCCACTGGTGGTTCCGGGGACGCCGCAAGGTGTACTTCGGGCTGCTGCGCCATTTCCTGGGAGGTCGCAGCGTGCGCCGCGCCCTGGACCTGGGGTGCGGCATGGGAGGTTTCCTGGAAGGCCTGTCCGAGTCCTGCGAGCGGGTCTTCCCCTCGGACATCAGCCTGGAGAGCCTGAAGCGTTGCCGCGAACGGGGCTTCGGGGACTGCGCGGTCTCCAGCGGCTACGCCCTGCCCTACCGCGACGCGAGCTTCGACCTGGTCTGCATGTTCGACGCCATCGAACACATCCCCGACGACGCGCGGGTGATGGCCGAGGTGGCGCGCGTGCTCGAGCCGGGAGGACTGGTGCTCGTCACCGTGCCGGCCTACCAGTTCCTCTACGCCAACAACGACCGCATCGCCAACCACCTGCGGCGCTACACCCGCGGCCGGCTCGAACGCCTGTTCTCGGAGGCCGGCCTCGAGGTGCGCCGCAACACCCACAGCAACGTGTTCCTGTTCCCGCTGATCCTGCCCACGGTGCTCGGGATCAAGGTCCTGGAGAAGCTCTTCCCCTCACGTACGGCGGAGTCCGACCACACGAACCTGAGCTGGCCCATCCCGCGCTTCGTGCACGACCTGCTCTACGGAACCTTCGCCGCCGAGCTGCCGTTCACGAGGCACTTCGACTGGCCCGTGGGCCACTCGATCGCCGCCATCGCCCAGAAGGCGAGCTAGCGAAGAGTCCGCGCGGACCCTATTCCAGGTCTTCGAACTCGTCGAGCTCGTCCTCGTCCACGAAGTCGTCGGACCACAGCCAGGCGGCGTAACGATCGCTCAGGAAGTCGTAGGAGAGCTGGTCCTTGAGCGTCTGGGAGGCCCCCATCGCCGATTGGCGCTTGTACCTGTCGTAGTCCGAGGCGCTCATGCGCTCCATGGGCACTTCCCGGGTGTCCGCCAGGCGCACCAGGTAGGCCTTCTCGCCCGCGGAATCGAGCAGCGGCTCGCTGACCTCACCGACGTCCAGGAGGTAGAACTCCCGGTGGGTCGTGAAGAAGCGGTCCTGGCTGGACTGGGCCGTCGCGGGAGGCGGCGCCGACTTGTCGCGCCAATCCCGGGCCTGGGCTTCGTAGCCCGCCGCGGAGAGGGCCGCGGTGAAGGCCTCCTGCGAGGCCGTGCGCCGGTCCTCGGATTCGAGGTTCTCGAGGCCGAGCTCCTCCTCGTCCGGGTCGGGCTCGGGCACGTACTCGGGGAACCCGGCCCGCAGCTCACGCAGCCGCTCGAGGGTCAGCTCCTGCACCTTCTCGTCGATCCACTGCTCCTGGACTTCGTCGCGGATCTCCGCCAGCGGCGGAATGGCCGGCTCGGCGACCTCGGCCACCCGCAGGACGCAGAAGCCGTCCTCGAGGATCTGCACGTTGGGAGCCAAGGCACCCTCCACCGTCTGGAAGGCCATGATGGCCAGGTTCGGCCCACCCAGGCCCTCGCGGGCGATCAGCTCTTCGCGGGTCAGGGCATCGGTCGTCTCGACCTCGAGGCCGTACTGGGCGGCCTCGGCGGCCATGTCGACCTCCTCCCCCGCGGAACGGCGCAGCTCCATGTCCTCGATCCAGGCCCCCAGGGCGCGGTAGATGGGAGCCTCGGCCTGGGCGACGTCGGCCACCTCGTCGAAGGACAGGTATTCCGAAGGCGGCTCCGCGGGCGCCTCTTCCCCCTCGGGGTCCTCGGACGCGGCGTCGTCCTTGGGCCGCCGGAAGCGCTGGAAGAACACCCGGTCGTAGTACTCGCGGGCCTTCTCCTCGGGCGTGGTCGACTCCCCGTCGGGGAAAGCGGCCACCAGGGCCTCGGCCGTGGCGCCGACGCGGTAGACCGCGAACTGGGTCTTGCGCTTCTCCTGGGTCTGGAAGCGGAAGCGTTCCGGCTCGGACAGGGCGTCGAACCAGGCGCCGAGCTCCTCGTCCGAGGGCACCAGGCCCGCGGCTTCCTCCCGGACCCCGTTCACGTCGACCTCGGCGAAATCGAAGGCGTACTCGACGTGGTCCTCGTTCCACAGCTCGTCGATCTCCGCCGGCGAGGCGATGGAGGCCACGTGGCCGAGCAGGTCCAGGTAGCGGCGCACGCGCAGGAGCTGGCTCAGGTTGGACTCGACCACCGCGGCGCCGCCGAAGCGCTGCAGGGTGGTCTGATAGAGGTTGAAGTCTCCGCCGAAGCGTTGCTGGACGAGCTGGGTCAGGTGCTCCCTCAGGTCGTCCACGGAGATGACGATGCCCGCCTCTTCTGCGAGGCCGTCGAGGACCAGGATGCGGGCGATCTCCTGGTCGGAGGGGGTGCCCTGCATCTCCAACCCCAAGGCGAGGCGCATGAACGGATCGATGTTCAGGGCCTGGTCGAGGGCACGCTTCTTGAGCACGAAGTCGGTGCGCGCCATCTGGACCGTGCCGGCGGAGGGGTGATCCCAGCGGAAGCCTTCGTCATCGCGCGAGCCCCGGGCGGTGCCGAACAGGGCGCCAGGGATCATGAACACCACCAGCAGGAAGACGAGCAGCGCGATCAGGACCACGAAACGCAGCTTGCTCGACTCCTTGGGAGCGCGGATGAACTCGTCGTCGTCGTCGTGTCGGGACGAGCCCTCTCCGTCCCCGGCCGCCAAGGCCTGTCTCTCCAGCTCGCGCTCGAGATCCTGCTTGGTCGGGGCCGACGACCGCGATTTGCCCTTCCTGGGCTGGTTCTTCTTCGACTTGCTCGACATGAAAACTCCCTTCTGGCCGCGAAAGCGGGCGGAAGAGTGTACTCGGAGCCCACGAGGGGGGGCAATGCGGCGGAACGTCCCTTGGGGGTCGAATTAGCTGCCCGAGAGCTCGCCGTCCCGGGGCAGGTCCTTGAGGCTGGAAAGCCCGAAGCGCTCCAGGAACTCCCGGGTGGTGCCGTACTGCAAGGGCGAGCCCGGCTGGTCCGCCCGACCGGTGACCTTGGCCAGGCCGCGGTCCACCAGGCTGCGCAGCATGGCGCCGGACTGCACGCCCCGGATCGCGTCCACCTCGGCCTTGGTGACCGGCTGGCGGTAGGCCACGATCGCCAGGGTCTCCAGGGAAGCGGCCGTGATGCGCTCGGGCTTGGGGACCTTCTTGAGCCGGGCCACGACGTCGATGTCGGCCGGATCGGTCGTCAGCCGCCAGCCCCCGGCGATGCACACCAGCCGCATGGGGAGCTCGGACTGCTCGAAGTCCTGGGCGATCCGGGCCAGGAGGGCCTTGACCCGGGCGCGCTCGGGGCGATCCAGCAGCTTGAGGAGCCCCCCCAGGCTGAGCGGGTCCTTGGAGGCGAAGAGCAGCGCCGTCGCCTGACGCTTGAGCTCCTCGTCCGAGAGCTCCTGGCCGGGCCCGGTCTTGGATTCCTCGGCCTCCTCCTCGAG
>JAUIEE010000227.1 GCA_030428965.1 bacterium
GCGGCAGAGACTGCGCATGTTCGTGGCCTCCGAGGATCGCGAGTACCTGGACGCGCTGGCTCCATTCCTGGAGGACGCTCAGGTGCGACCGGTCGTCGACAAGACTTTTGCCCTGGCGGACGCTCCGGTGGCCATGCGTTACCTGATCGATGGCAACGTGCGCGGCAAGGTCGTCCTGAAGGTCGCGGCGAGCTAGGCTCAGGGCCGGCGCAGGAGGTCGACGCGGATCGGCGCTTCGAAGCGGCCGTTCCGGGGTCTTGCCCGGCGTTCGAAGGCTTCGCGCACCTGCTCGAGCAGTCCGTCGCCTAGGGCATGGTTCGAGTGGGTGGCGCGGATGATGCGCTCCTCGAACTCGGCGAAGTTCCGGAAGTGGCGCGGCGCAAGGAAGTAGAGCTCACGCTCGAGGCGGAAGCGGCCGCTGTCCACGGCGCGCACCAGAGCCTCGAATGCTTGCTGGCGCACGCGGCTTTCGTCGTGGAACAGGCGCAGCACCTCGTTCAGAGGTCCGCGGAAGATCGGCTCGGACACGTAGGCGTAGCCTCCCGGTCTCAGGACGCGGGACATTTCGGACAGGGCCTGATCCATGGACGCGGGCGGAACATGGTGCAGGGACTTGAAGAGGAAGACCACGTCCTGGCTGCGGTCCTCCGCCGGAATGGCCTCGGCGCCACCGAGGCCGAAGGTGACGTTGGGGAGGTCGTCGAGCTCGAGGTTCAGCCCGTGCTGGATGCGGTCGACCTCGAGGGCCAGGAGGCGACGGTCGCGCCCCGCTCTTGCGAGGGTACGCGTGAGCTCGGCGCGGCCACACCCCAACTCGAGGATGTCCTTGCCATCGAGGGAAAGGAGCTCCTCGATGAGGGCCGCTTCCTCGCAGGTGCGCTCGATGTCGACCGTGATGCCGGGATCCATGCTGGGAGCTGGGGTCGGATGCTAGGGCAAGGGCGAACGAGCCGCCAGGGGATGTGAGTCCTCGCCTAGGGCCAATCCGGGAGATCGGGATCGGAGCGTAGCCACTCGAGCAAGCGTGAGCCGTGAACCTCGTCGGTGCGCATGGGCACCACGACGATCTCTCCGTTCCCGTGGAGCCTCTCGTCGGCGATGGGGGAGAGCTCGACGTCGCGGGCGGCCAGCCCGGCGATGTGCCACGTTTGGGTGTCGCCGTCGTACCTCAAGGCGGGGCCGCGCCTCAGGGGAGCCCGGTCGGCGATCCGGACGCCGCGCACCTGGGAGGGGGGAACGCCGGGAAGGCTGACCGTCAGGTACTCACCGGGTTTCAGATCCCGTACGGCCTGGTGCTCGCAGAAGCGTACGACCCAGTCGACGGCGGCTGGCAGGGCACCGGGGATGTCGTCGTCGAGCCCCGAAACGGCGATGGCCGGGAAGCCCGCCAGAGCGGCGACGCGCGCAGCTCCGATCGTACCGGAGAACATCCAGTCGGCACCGAGGTTGGGGCCGCCGTTGATGCCCGAGATCACCAGGTCGGGAGGGGAGTCCTCGAGGATGCCTCCGAGGGCCACCAGAACGCAGTCGGCGGGATAGCCCTTCACAGCGTAGGCCTCGATCCCTTGGCCGAGATCCCGGCGTTCCGTACGGACCGCCCCGGTCCTCGGCAGCTCGAGGAAGGTGCCCGTCCCGCTGCGGTCTTCAGCCGGGGCCACGACCCAGGTCTCGGCGCGGGGAGCGAGGGCCCGTGCCAGGGCGATCAGCTTCGGGTCGTCGATGCCGTTGTCGTTCGTGATCAGGACACGCCGCCGGGGCGCGTCCTCCGTCACGGATCCGGGGGAAGAAGGTATCGCGGTGGGGAAGAGGACGAGAAGGGGGACAACTCTGACGAGGTTCAGCATGGGTTCCTCCGTGGAAGTGGAGGCAACCTAGGGCGACCCCGGGGGGTGCGAACATCGCCCGATGGGGTGAAATGGCGTCTCACCCCATCGGGCGAGGCCCTCGGTGCCCCTGCTTCACGATTGGCTGGGCTGCGGGGGACGGTTTCGGAGCGAACCTGGCCAGAAAACCGCAGACACAATTCCGGAGTTGCCCCGGGGGAAGCTTTCGTTCCTCGTCGGCAGGGGCCTACTCTTCGCGGGACTCGTGGCCGTGGGTGCCCATGCGGGACATGAGCTCGAAGCGCGACTGGACGCCAGCCTTCTCGAAGACCTTGCGAAGGTGGGTCTTCACCGTATTCGTCGAAATGTGGAGCGCGGCGGCCACTTCCTTGTTGCTGAGGCCCTGGGCCACCTGGCCCGCGACCTGGAACTCTCGCTGGCTCAAGCCCCACAGGTCGGCGCTCTGCGTATCCTCGGGGCCCACAGCGTCCCGGGACAGGGTCGAGGTGAGCACGATGCTGGCCAGGCAGTACCAGAGTGGGAACAGGTGGAGCCCCAGACCTTCGCCGAGGGTGAGGTCGTAGCAGGCGGCCGGGGTCCCGACCGCGAGCAGCGCAAAAAGGCGCGTGGGGAGTGGCCCTTGGGCTCGCACGGCATCCAGGCGGTTCCAGGCCATCCAGAGCACGTAAACGGCCAAGCCGACGAGGACACCGTCCTCGAACCAGTCGCCGCGCTCGTCCCAGACGGTGGAGCCCAGGTAGAACTCGGTTACGTGCTGGAGGGCCAAGGTGCTCAGCACGGTGACGACCACGACGCGGTCGCGGCGCGGGTCCTGGACGCCGAAGACGCGGTGCGTCAGCAGAGGAAGGCTGAGCATGACCCCGTAGAGCCCGACGATCGAGACGAGGTAACCCAGCGGGCCCGAGGTCCAGGGAGGGAGGAGGCCACCGGTGGCGTCGTCCAGGGCCAAGAGCAGAGAGGCCGTCACCATGAGGCTCAAGAAGCCGTAGAAGGCCAGGAACGCCTTGGAAACGGAGTCCCGCCGACGCAGAACGTGCCCGAGGGCGACGCCCAGGCAAGCGCAGCCGGCAGCGAAGCACAGGAACAGGTAGACCACGAGATAGCCTTGCACAGGGTCACGATACCATCGCACCGGGGTTTCGAGCCGGAGGGGAGGTCCGGAAAAGGAACGCGTTCTCGTGCGTCGGGGTCCTGAGCGATCGGGAAGCAAGCGACGTGCTCTTCCACGACCCTTGGCCGCCCTGGCGGCGGGCGGGTATCAAGCGGGCTTGACGGGGAGCTGAAGGGCGAGCTCGAAGTGCTCGAAGCCGTGGGCGAAGGGCCGTCCGACCCAGGCTTCGAAGGCCGGTTGCTCGTCCGGAACGAAGCCGCTGCGGGGCAGCCAGGTCCCGAACAGCCAGTCGATGGCCCGTTGCTCCAGTTCGATGTCGCCGCTGATCGCGACCTCTGCAACCCGCATGGGAGCGAAGACGTAGCGTCCGACCTCTCCCTGGGGCTGAACGTCGTCGACCACGAGGGCCACGTCGTAGCGGCAGTCCTCGAGAGCGACGATCTCGGGGTCCTCCCACATGTAGCCGTACCACGAGCCGTCCGCCAGGCCTCGCTCCTCGGCCCAGGCCAGGAGCCGTTCGCAGGCCGAGGGCACCGCCGTCTCGCGGTAGGGGTTGAGGACGCGCATGTAGGCCATGGTGCGTGCCGGCAGATCGCGCAGCTCGACCCGGAAACCGTCGGGGTTCTCTCCCGCGGGGAGCCGTTGGAATCGGGGTCCACTCTGTTGGTCGGAGAGGGCACGCTCGAATTCTCGCCGTCTCGAGTTGCGGAAGGTCTCCAGATCGAAGGCGCTGGGAGGGACGCCAAAGCGCTGTTTGAAGCTGCGCGAGAAGTCGGACGAAGAGGAGAAGCCGCAGTCCAGGGCCACCTCCGTCAACGGGCGCCCCGGGGCGTGGGACATCAGGTACAGCGAGCGTTCGAGCCGCTGTCGCTTGATGAACTGGTTCAGGGTCTCACCGAGCAGGGACTTGAAGATGCGGTGAAAGTGAAACGGGGAGAAGCAGGCTGCCTTCGACACCTCGTCCAGGGTCAAGGGCTGGGCGAGGTTGCGTACGATGTGGTCGATGGCGCGGTTCACGCGTTCGACGTAGTCCAGGGGGACCTCGGGATCGGTTTTTTGGGTGCTTCGCAAGATAGGGCAAGCGGGCTCTCTTGCCCGGCGGCATCTTAGCGCCTGTGCGCCGGCGGGATCGTCCGCGGCCCGAGGAGAAATGTGATGAAAGCGACTACGGCCCTCATCCTGGCCCTGACCCTGGCCACCTTCGGTCGGGCGATTCCCGCATCGGCTACACGCTCCGGGGAGGAAGCGACCATGGAACTCGGAAACTTCTCTGTCAGTCTGGCTGTCAAGGACATCCACGCGTCGAAGGCCTTCTACGGAAAGCTCGGATTCCGGAAGGTGGGCGGCAACATCGATCAGAACTGGCTGATCCTCCAGAACGAAGGCACCACGATCGGTCTCTTCCAGGGGATGTTCGAGAACAACATCCTGACCTTCAATCCGGGCTGGACCAAGGATCAGGAGACCCTGGACGACTTCCTGGACGTGCGCGAGATCCAGGCCTCCTTGAAGGAGCAGGGCATCGAACTGACGACCGAGGCGGACGAATCCACGGATGGGCCGACGAGCTTCGTGCTGGCGGATCCGGACGGCAACACGATTCTGTTCGACCAGCACGTGCCGAGGCCCGCGCGCTAGAAGAGGAGCGTCGGCCTCCCCCGTCCGTGGTACGGCCCTAGGATGGGCAGCCATGGGGACCGGGAACCGAGAGCTGACGCCGGGGTCCAGAACCGGGCGATCCTCGTTGGAGTCCTTCTTGCGGGAGGTTCGCGCCTGTCGCCTGTGCGAGGATTCGCTGGAGCATGGGGTCCGTCCCGTCCTCCAGGTGGGGGAAGGGGCCTCGGTCCTCATCGCGGGGCAAGCCCCCGGGCGGCGGGTTCACGCTTCGGGGCTTCCGTTCGACGATCCCAGCGGAGACCGGCTGCGGAACTGGCTCGGAGTTTCCTCCGCAGAGTTCTACGACGGGTCCAAGTTCGCCATCGTGCCCATGGGCTTCTGCTATCCGGGCACGGGCCAATCGGGCGATCTGCCGCCGCGCGCCGAGTGCGCGCCGGCGTGGCGCCAGGAGCTCCTGGAGCGTGTAGGCACGCTTCGCTTGACCCTGGCGATCGGCCAGTACGCCGTCCGCTGGCATCTCGGAACCGGTTCCACTCGGCTGACCGAGGTCGTGAGGCGCTGGCGAGACTTCACGCCGCACGTCATCCCGATGCCTCACCCCAGTCCCCGCAACAACCTCTGGCTGAGGAAGAACCCCTGGTTCGAGGGGGAGGTCGTGCCCTACCTGCGGGCCAGGATCAGCGAGGCCCTGGGGAGGTAGCTCCGGTCGTCGTACGAGACGAGCTGGTCGAGAGCCGTTGCTTCTCCGACCCGTGCGGGACCTTCTCACGGACCTCGTACCGGAGCTCGTCCCGCGGAAAACGGTAGAGAGCTAGCTGCGCTCGCGGACCCCGGAGGTCTCGAAGCTCGTGCCCGCCCCTGGGCTCGCGTAGGATTCGCGCCCATGATCGCGCTCAGTGGCGTCGCCAAGCACTACGGTCGCCAGGCTCTCCTGGTGGATGCGTCCTTCCAGCTCAATCCCGGCGAGAAGGTCGGCCTGATCGGTCCCAACGGATCCGGCAAGACGACGCTGTTTCGTCTGATCGTCGGCGAAGAGGAGCCGGACTCGGGAACGGTCAGCGTGCCCAAGCGCACGACCATCGGCTACTTCCGCCAGGATGCGGGGGAGATGAGTGGACGTCCGGTGATCGACGAGGCGATCGCCGGCAGCGGGCGTCTGGGAGAGTTGCACCACGAGCTGGCGGCCCTGGAAGCTGCCATGGCCGACCCCGAGCGGGCCGACGAGATCGACGCCGTGCTCGAGCGCTTCGGCGAGGTCCAGGGCGAGTATCAGCAGCTCGGAGGCTACGAGCTCGAGGCGCGCGCGAGAGAGGTGCTGGCCGGCCTGGGGTTCACCCAGGAACAGGTCGAGGGGGACGTGGGCGAGCTGTCGGGGGGATGGCGCATGCGCGTCTCGATCGCCAAGGTCCTGATCGGAAAGCCTGACGTCCTGCTCCTGGACGAGCCGACCAACCACCTGGACATCGAGTCGATCCTTTGGCTCGAGGAGTTCCTGCAGGCCTCGGAAGCCGCGGTGCTCATGACGTGCCACGACCAGGACTTCATGAATCGCGTCGTCTCCCGGCTGGTGGACATCGATGCGGGAGAGCTCGTGGGCTACCAGGGTGACTACGACTTCTACCATCGGGAGAGGGCCGTACGGGCAGCCCAGCAGAGTGCGGCCTTCGCACGCCAGCAGGCGATGCTCAAGAAGGAGCAACGCTTCATCGAACGCTTCGAGGCCCACGTGGCCAAGGCGGCCCAGGTCCAGTCCCGCATCAAGAAGCTGGACAAGATCGAGAAGCTGGAGCCCCCCAAGACGCGCGTCCTGGTGCCTTACGAGTTCCCGAAGCCGCCGCGTTCGGGCAACGACGTGGCTACCCTGAAGGGAGTGAGCAAGGCCTACGGGGCCAGGTCGATCTATTCCGACTTCGACTTCGAGATCAAGCGCGGCGAGCGCTGGTGCGTCATGGGCGTCAACGGTTCGGGCAAGACCACCCTGCTCAAACTCGTAGCCGGGGTCCTTCCACCGGACGCCGGCAGCGTTCGGCTAGGGGCGAGCCTGAAGCTGGGCTACTTCGCCCAGTCCTCCCTGGAGCTGCTCGATCCACAGCTCACGGTCTACGAGCAGATCGACACGGCCTTTCCCACGGCGACCACCCCCTCCAAGCGGACCTTGCTCGGGGCCTTCGACTTTCCGGGCGATGAGATCGACAAACCGATCCGTGTCCTTTCGGGCGGGGAGCGTTCACGCCTGGTCCTGGCTCAGATGCTCTTCGATCCTCCCAATTTCCTCGTTCTCGACGAGCCGACGAACCACCTGGACCTGGCGACGAAGGAAGTCCTCGTGCGCACCCTCTCGGACTTCGACGGGACCATGCTCTTCGTCTCCCACGACCGGACCTTCCTGCGGGGTCTGGCCAACCGGGTCCTGGATCTGAGCGGAGGCGGAGAGGGGAGCGCCGCAGAGCCTCTGGTCTTTCACGGGGACTATCCCAGCTGGGTCGAGCGCACCGGCCACGAGGCCCCTGGCGTGCACCGCTGAGGGAGCGACTTGGCGCTCCCCGCGGGACTTCCCTAGGATGATTCCCATGGTCAACTGGATCGCTGGATGCGCGCGTGGGGCGGGATCGGGTGCCGGGGTCTGGCTGGTCGCCGCGCTCTTGGTCGGATGCCGAGGCGGGGGGACGAAGGAGCAAGCCGGGGCCGGGCGAGTCCTGATCGGAGATGTCGCCTGGTACGTCGACTACGATACGGCCGTGCAGGTGGCACGGGCCCAGGACAAGGCTCTCTGGGTGCACTTTGGCGAGAACCCCGGCTGACAGGGTTGCCAGAGCTTCGCGAGCGGTCCGCTTCGCGACCCACGAGTGATCGAGGCCAGTGCGAGCTTCGTTCCGGTGTTCATCGACACCCTGGATCGTTCCCAACCCTTCGAGAGCTTCGGGGAGATGTACGGAAGCTATCCGGTGCTGCGCATCCACGACCACGCACGCCGCGACCTGGCCGGACGGCTGGACGGCAACCCTGTTCGGGGTTTGATTCCGGTCGACGAGGTCCTTGCCCAGCTGGAGCTCGGCCGGAGGGCCTTCCGGAAGCAACCCTAGCCCGTGGCGAGCTAGGTCGGCCGCGCCCGTCGAGCGCCTCAGCGCGGCATCGAGCGGCGCTGCTTGAGGCGCGAGTCGATGTCGGACTCGAGCTTCTTCAAGGTCTCGGTGTAGGTCTTCGTGAGCCGGTCGAACTCCTCGACGTCGACGCCGCGCTCCTTCAGCTGAGCCTTGGTCAACTCCTCCACGGCGACGCGAGTCGCATCGGCTTTGCGCATCGTGTCGACCTGGAGGCGCAGGTACTCGATTTCGTTGCGCAGGTCCTCGAGCTTGACGCCCGAGTCGGAGAGCATGCGGCGCAGGAGGTCCATGTCCTCGGGGGTGGCGATGTCGCTCAGGCGGCGCATGCCGTCGGCGAGGGTGCGCGCACGGCGCAGGCCCTTGCCGAGGTCGAGCCCGCGACGACCCTCCCGGCGACCAAACAGCCCGCCCAGTCCGCGACCGCGACGCTCACCACGAGCGTTGGGGCCCCGGCCCTCCCGGAGGAAGCGCTCGTGCGACTCCATGGTCCGCTCCAGCAGCTCCTCGATCCGCGCCAGCCGGCGCTCGATCCGGTCGAGCTGTCCCTCGCTCGCGCCCTCGGTGGCCCGGGGCGCGACGCGACGGGGCTCCGGCTCGGTCCGCCGGGGCTCGGGGTTGGAGCGCGGCTCC
>JAUIEE010000228.1 GCA_030428965.1 bacterium
CGACGTTCTCCTCCCGGTTGACGTCGTTGTCGCCACTCTCCGCGAGCCAGTCGAAGAAGTCCGTGGCCTCGACCACCGCCTCGAGAGCGTCCAGGGCCGGGCGATCGGCCTGACCCTCGAGCTCTTCGAACAGTCCGGCGAAGGCCGCCAACCCCACCTTGGCGCGCCCGCGCACCTGGGCCCTGGCCTCTTCGGAAGTCGCCGCGCGGAACAGGGACACGCTGCGCTCCTGGGCCCAGCTCCGCAGGACCTCGACGCTCTTGAGACCGATGCCCCGGGCCGGGACGTTGAGCACGCGCGCGCAGGCCACGTCGTCCCGCGGGTTGACGAGCAGCTGCAGGTAGCTGACCAGGTCTCGGATCTCCTTGCGCTGGTAGAACTCGACGCCGCCGACGATCTGGTAGGGAACCCCGGCCAGGCGCAGGCCCCGTTCCAGGGCGCGCTGCATGAAGTTCACGCGGTAGAAGATCGCGATCTCGTCGGGCGCGACGCCCTGGTTGCGCAGGGAGTGGATCTGGGCCGCGATCTCGTTCGCCTCGTCCTCCTCGTTGCCGCACTCGAGCACCTGGATCCTGTGCTCGGTCTCGCGCTCGGTCCACAGGTCCTTTTCGCGCCGGCTGACGTTGTTCTGCACCACGGCCTGGGCCGCGGCGAGGATGCAGCGTGTCGAACGGTAGTTCTGCTCGAGCTTGATCACCTCGACCTCGCGCCCCTCCCCGAAGTCCTGTTCGAACTCGAGGATGTTGCGGATGTCCGCTCCGCGCCAGGCGTAGATCGACTGATCGGGATCGCCGCAGACGGTCAGGTTCTTGTGCCAGCTGGCGAGGTGGCGGGTCAACAGGTACTGAACGCGGTTGGTGTCCTGGTACTCGTCGACCAGCACGAAGCGAAAGCGGCTGGCGTAGGCATCCCGGACCCCGGGGTGCAGCTCGAACAGCTCGAGCACCTTCAGCAGCAGGTCGTCGAAATCGAGCGCGTTGTTCTCCTGCATGGCGCGCAGGTAGCGCTCGCGCACCTTGCGAAAGACCTCTTCCTCGATGCCCAGCCCCAGCTCGTCGTCGGCGACGACGGTCTCCCTCCCCTCCCACTGGGCGTGGCTCTCGGACTTCCAATCGCTGATCCAGCCGGAGACCATCCCCGCCCGAAAGCGCTGACTGTCGTAGCCCAGCTCCTTGACGATGTTCTTGATCAGCTGATTCTTGTCGTGGGTGTCGTAGATCGAGAAGTCCCGGGACCAGCCTCGGAGATGCTCGATGTCGCGCCGCAGGATGCGTGCGCACATCGAGTGGAAGGTGCTGATCCACAGTCCCTTCGAGGGGAAGAAGGACTCGACGCGCTCGCGCATCTCCTTGGCGGCCTTGTTCGTGAAGGTGATGGCCAGGATTTCCTGGGGCCGTGCGTGCCCGTTCGCAACCAACCAGGCGATGCGACGGGTGATGACGCGCGTCTTGCCCGAACCGGCCCCGGCCAGGATCAACAGCGGCCCGGCACCGCGGGTGACCGCGGCTTCCTGGGGATCGTTGAGACCTTCGAGGGCCTCGCTCGCGTCCACGGCGCCTCCTCCGCCTTCCTCCAGGGAGGCCTGGGCGTCCATCCAGTCGATCGGACTCATCCCCCGCCCCCAGCTACGCGCGGCGCCCTCACGACTTCGGCTTTCCCAGTTGGCCCGCCGAGCGCGCGGCTTCCTGCACGCCCCGGGCCAGGACCGAACGCAGCTTCCCGTCCTCGAGGGCCAGGAGGGCCGAGATCGTGCAGCCGGCCGGGGTGGTCACGTCGTCCTTGAGGGCCGCCGGATGGCGTCCGGTCTCCAGCACCATGCGCGCCGCCCCGTCCACGGCCTGGGCCGCCAGCTCGGTGGCGACCTTGCGCGGCAACCCCATCATGACACCTCCCTCGGAGAGCGCCTCGATGATCACGTACACGAAGGCCGGGCCCGAGGCGGACAGGCCGGTGACCGTGTCCATGTGTTCCTCGTCCAGCCGGAGCACGCGTCCCATGGGGCGAAACAGGCGCTCGGCCAGGTCCAGCTCGGCGTCCCCGCTCCAGCGTCCCGGGGTCAGCACGGTCATGCCCGCTCCGACCAGACAGGGAGTGTTCGGCATGGCCCGCACCACGGGAACCCGCTGACCGGCCGCACCCTCGAGGTCGCGCGTCGACAGGCCCGCGGCGATCGACACCACCAGGGGCCGGTGATCCAGGGCTCCCTGGGCCGCGACTTCGCGCAGGAGCTTGCTCGTCACATGGGGTTTGGTGCACAGCAGACACACGTCCGCCCCACGGGCCGCCTCGACGTTGTCGGTGTCGACCCGAAACCCGAGGGAAGCTGTGAGCTCGCGAGCGCGCTCCCCGTGACGCACGGTCCCGTGCAGGTCCGAGGCCGCGATCTCTCCGGCCGTGACCAGACCACGCCCGAGGGCACGCCCCATGGTGCCCGTGCCGAGGATGGCCACCTTGACTCGACCCGTTTCCATGCAGGCATCCTAGTTGGGTTCGGATCGAGATCGAGCCCCAAGGCGGTTCTGGTGCTCTTCGAGGGTGCAAGCATTCCACGGGCTCCCGGGCCCCAAGGCAGACATGGCCTTCGGCGAAGTCAGTTTTGGGGCCAGCACGGGCTGCTCTGGGCAAATAATCATGAATACTTGGTGCCCCACGAGGGTAGCTAGTCCCTGAGCCTAGAATCGGACCATTCATCCCCACTCAGGGAGACTCAAGTATGATCTATGTGCTTCACTATGCTGGCCTCGCCATCTTAGTCGCCGCTCGCTCGTTCGCGATTGCGGACTGTGCTGGCGCTGCAATGGTGACTCCACCTACGTCACAGGCGGACAACGGGGCCAAGGTCGTCGAACTTCAGCAAGGGGCCATCGGCGAAACCAGCCTAGATGACGCTCTTGGCCTGGTCAGTCGCCGCGGAGATTCGCCGTCACCACTTCCGCCAGCGTCACCTAGTGCAGTGACGCATGTGCGACGTGGTTCCTCGAAGCTCCTTATCAACTCGAACCCATTCGATCTCGCGAATCAGTACCTCCGAAAAGTAGAGTGGGAGATCGTCGAGATCTCAGGTGCCGACAGATCAAGTCGACGACACGAAATACTTCTCGCAGACGCCTGGACCGACTACAGGTGGAAATACGTTGAGGAGGGATCAGGACCTAGGCTAGGCCTGAGCTTGAGCGATGATGGGCGTATCGCCCTGACCGACGGCGCAACAATGAGTAACGACGAACACAAGTTCGTCGAAGACTTCGCCGCGCGTTTGCGGCGTGGGGACCCTATTGAGCGACTCCGACTCACCAAGGCCCGCCGTGAGTTACACTTAGAAGGCGCGCAGGCAGATCTCGTCGTTGCCGATCTCTTGGAGTTCTTCCCGTCTGAGGTCCGCGGATCATCAATCTATGTCAGCATGATCGATGACAGTCCTGCTTCGGCGACGGTATCGGGACAAGCCGAGATCAAGTTTGCTGACGTCTGGTTCGAAACCAACTTGGAAGTCTCGCGCCCTCGCGCCCTCAAGGCAGGCGCCGTGGAGCGCATTACGGTCAACGCGAAAGGTAAAAACATCCGCGGCAAGTACCCGGCGCGGTCCTGGTTCGTGGAGTATGAGACAACAGTCGAACGGGCGAAGCGTAGCGCACCTCTCGCCCCCCAGGAAGCAGACGACCTCGCCGGTGTTTGGGAGCGGAGCGGCGACGACTTTGCGGGGATGCGTATCGAGTTCCGCCAGGTGGGGGACGACTGGTATGGCTTCCTCACAGCGGTCCCAGTCGAGGCTAGGAAAGGAGTCTGGAGAGAGGGCCAGATAAAGCTGCGAAGCCCGCGCGCTCACAACGACGGCAGCTTTGAACTGTTGTCATTGACCTACGACGAATATGGTCAACCGTACTACAGCTCCGGTACGGCGCAGTTCCGCGGCAATGATGTCCTCTTGTGGTCAGACAAGGCAGGCGCTATGGCCGGTCCAGGTTGGCGTCAGACTTGGAAACGGGTGGAGTAACGCTTCGCGCTTAGGGAGCTCACATGGCCCCGGCGGCCGTATGCAGTTGTAACTCGCAAACGAAACCTCAATCGCCCCCGAGACGAGAATCACGCCGCCGAGCGCCAGGCGACGAGCCGCAAGCCGGTTTCGGTCAGCTGTCCGTACGGCGGGCCAGCAGGCCCGCGCGTCCTCCCTCCTCCCGATAGGCCCGCACCGCGAAGCCGTCCGGAGCCGTTTCCCACTCCCCCCGCTCCAGGCGGAACGCAGCGGGGGGTCGCGCAGCGGGCCAGTCGAGCGTGAAGGTCGACAGCAAGAGATGACCCCCGGGACGCACCCAGTCGGCGAGCTGCCCCAGGAGCCAGCGGTCCAGGAAGTTGACGGCGACGATCAGGTCGAAGGGATCGACGTCCCGGGGACGAGCAAGTCCGAGCAGGTCGACGACGCGGGTCTCGACCTCGAGGCCCGCTTCGGCGGCGCGACGGTCGAGGATTTCCAGGCCGACATCGCTCACGTCGAAAGCGCAGGTGCGCCAGCCCCTGCGCGCGAGCTCGAGGGCATGTCGCCCTGTGCCCGCGGCCAGATCGAGGGCGCGCCCGGGGGGTCCGAGCCCCGGATCGTCCAGCTGGGCCAGCACGAAGGCGTCGGGAGGGTCGAGCGCACGCCCTGCCCTGCCCCGGTACTTCTCGTTCCACTTCTCGCGATCTCCCACCGCCCCAGGGTAGCCGATGGGCGCCGCGCTCGGTCCAGGCAACGATTCGTCGAACGGCCGTTGCCACCTGCCCCGGACGGAGGTTCACTCGGTTCATGGGGATCGTTCCCGAAGAGCGCGCAGAAGTGGGGGCACGCTGGACGTCCTCCAGCGCGGCACGGCACTACGCTTCCGCCCGGTGGCGCAGCCCCGGGAAGGAAGACCGCGACCCGCGCACGATCGGCGCTCTGCTGCAGCGACACGGCCACGCCGGCGGGCCCGTGCTCGACGTCCCCTGCGGGACCGGTCGGCTCAAGAACGCTCTCGAGGCGGTCGGTCATGCCCACGTCGGTGTGGACGTTTCGCGATCCATGCTCCTCGCGGGGCCCCCGGGCGATCGCATCCAGGCCAGCGTCTTCCAGCTACCCTTTGCCGCCGACAGCTTTCCGGCCGTCGTCGCCTGTCGACTCCTGCACCACCTGCGCGACCCGGCCCAGCTGCGTTCCGCCGTGCGGGAGCTCGTGCGCGTCAGCTCGGGGCTCGTCGTGGTCACCTTCTGGGACTCCCGAACCCTGCCGGGCTGGCACCGTCGCCTGCGTCCCAAGCCGGGGCGCGGACGCTGCGAACACTCCCGCGCGCTCCTGCGCAGTGCCTTCGAGCAGGCCGGCGCCCAACCGCTCGAGTTCCGGGCCACCTTCCCCTGGCTCTCGCGCCAGACCTACGCGGTAGCACGCACGTCGTGAGCGACTGGACCCTACGCGGGGATCGTGAGACGTACCGCCGCTTCCAGGACGAGCTGGATCGAGCCGCGACGACCCGTGAGAGTGCCGTGGGCGAACGCTCCCCCGGAGTCTTCTTGAAGTACGGTCCCCTGCGGGGAAACGCACGCCTGCGTCACGGCCTGCGCCGCTGGGTTCCCGGTCTCGAGCTGCCGCGCCTGAACGAGTACGAGAACCTGGCCTGGCTTCGACGGGAAGGGTTCGGAGCTCCCGAGCCGCTCGTGGCCGGAGTCCGCTTCGAGGGAGGCTGGCCCGCCTTTCAGTTCTTGATCACGCGCAAGCTCGCGGGGCTCCGAGGCATGCGCGAGTTCCTGAGCTGCGCCCCCGACCCGGCTCGTTCCACAGTCCTGGTGACCCTGGCCCGTGACCTGTCCCGCCTGCACCGTTCGGGGTTCGTGCACCGCGATCTCTTCCCGCGCAACCTGCTCGTCGATGGGACCGGAGAGAGGGTGTCCTTCCTGGACGCCTGGCGCGGAGGTCCCCGCCCGGGCCTGCGCGGACCGAGCTACGACCTCGCCTGCTGGATGCTGTATGGAGCGGACCTCTTGGAGCCCGGGGAACAACGCCTGTGGTTCGAGACCTACTGCCAAGCGCGTCCCGTCCCCGCCCGGACCCGAGGACGGCTCATCCGTCAGGTCGTCCGTCAGCGCCAGGCCCTGTGTCGCAAGCTCGCTCGCCGCCCCGCCCGCCTGGCCCACCTGCCGCCCCCCTCGCCCGACTGGGAGGCCACGGCCTGGATGTGAACGTCGATGGGTTTTCCTGAGTCCGATTCTCCCCGGCCGGCGTGTCTCGGATAGCCCCATGAATCCGCCCCCCAACACGGACACCCGAGCCCTGCTCGAGCACGCAGGTTGGCTGCGCGCCCTCGCCTACCGACTCGTGAAGGACTCGGAGATCGCGGACGAGCTCTCCCAGGACACCTGGGTCCGAGCGCTCGAGAATCCTCCCAGCACCGATGAACCGCTGCGCGGCTGGCTGGCCACGGTGCTGCGCAACGTGCTGCGCCAGAGGCAGCGCAGCGAGGGACGCCGCAGCGACAGAGAGAGGCGCGTTCCACCGGCGCTGGAAGCTCCCGCCGCCGGCGACCTGATCGAGCGGGTCGCCGCCCAGAAGGACCTGGCCGAGACGGTGCTGGAACTCGACGAGCCCTACCGCAAGACCATCCTGCTGCGCTACTTCGAAGAGTGCGCCCCCCGCCAGATCGCCAGGCGCGAGGGCATTCCCGTCTCGACCGTGAAGACGAGGCTTGCCCGGGGCCTGGATCAGCTGCGCACTCGCCTCGCCAGCAAGCACGACTCCCGACGCGGCCCCTGGGCCCTGGCGCTCTTGCCCCTGACCCGGGCCCCGCTGGGATCAGGTCCGGCCACACCCGCTTCGCTCACCTCCCTGGGAACCCTCCTCGTGAACACGAAACTCGCCGTCGCTCTCGTCCTCGTCACCTCGGTCGGCCTGGCGGTCGCCATGCTTCCCGACCGCGAAGCAGCGGTCGGTGTGCCGGCTCCGAGCCTCTCGGCGGCGAAACCCGCGAGCTCCCCCACGTCCCCGCGAACCGAAACCGAAACCGGCGAGGGCACGCTTCCCCCCCAGCGGTCCGAGCGCGAGGAGCTCGCACCCGCCGCGATCCCGACGCCCCGGGCCGCGACGCCCCCCAGGCTGAACGCGGAAGGGCGCGTGGTCGACCTGGACTCCCGCGGTCTGGCGGGCGTCACCGTCGAGCTGATCGCTTCGGGGGCAGGTTCGGGGGCCCCTGGGGAAGGAACGACACGGAGCGGCGCCCAGGGTCGCTTCCGACTGGAGCTGAGCGAAGCGCGCGGCGAGCTGCGGGTTCGCGACGAACACCTCGAGACCGTTCTCTTCGGTCGCGTACGGCCGGGACTCGAGACGACCCTGGTGGTCGCTCCGCGCCTCGGGGTCGCGGGCAGAGTCGAAGATCCCCAGGGCGGTCCAATCGCCGGGGCGCGGATCGAGCTGCAGCTGCCCAGGGACTTCCGGGCCGACTTCGACTCGATCCTGGACGAGTCCCGGGACGGCGCCTGGTCCACCCTGAGCGAGGCCGACGGAAGCTTCCAACTCCGCTTGCCCTCCATCCCGCGCGCCAAGCTGCGCATCGCCCAGCGCGACTTCCGCGCCCGGGAGATCGAGGCGCCCTCGCTGTCCCAGGCCAACCTGGTCGTCGTCCTCGAGTCCGCGACCTTGGAGGCCGATCGCCTCACGGGCACCGTCCTCGACCCGGCCGGCCATCCGGTGGAGGGAGCCCGGGTCTCCTTCGGCATCGAGCTGACCGAGAGCGACTCCCGCGGCAACTTCACCTTCGACCGGGCCAATCCGACCAGCCCCAACCTGCGGTTCGTCCAGCTGACCGATCGCTTGCCCGACCGGCTGCGGGCCGTCCATCCCGGCTACCTGCCCGCCGAGCTCCCACCCGTGCGGACCGATGCGAGCGGACGTGCCCTCTGGTCGGATCCCGTCGTGCTGCGCCTGGGCGCGACCCCGCGCTCCATCGGCGGCCGGGTCGTCGATGGAAACGGCCAGCCCGTGGAGGGGGCCCAGGTCTGGATCGCCGATCCGACCGTCCTCGGGCTACGGGTCGATCCCGAGAGCGGCAGCAGTCGTCTGACCCACATGGAGAGCGAGCTGGCCGGCGCGTCCCCCGGCTGGAACGCGGTCTCGACCGACGCCCTGGGCCGCTTCGCGCTGCCGGGTCTCCTGGAACGTGCCTACCGCGTCGAGGCCATGTTGCCTGCGACGCTCCAGAGGGTGAGCCGTCCCGGGGTCCCGGCCGGCACGCAGGATCTGGAGCTGGCCCTTTCCGCCGAACAGGTCTTCGAGGTGCTGCGGGGCGAAGTCGTCGACCGCAACGG
>JAUIEE010000640.1 GCA_030428965.1 bacterium
CCGGCACCTCCCTCCGCTTCGAGCACGCAAGCCCCCTGGATGACGCGCGGAAGTTCCTCCGCGAGCCGGGTGCGCAGCTCGCCCATCCTGGCCGTCGCCTGCGGCTGGGCCGACACCGCGTCGACCACCGCGCGACCGAGTCCGACGATGCCCGCCACGTTCTCGGTACCCGAGCGGATGCCGTATTCCTGGGAGCCCCCGAAGAACAGGGGCTTGGGGCGCGTGCCGGCTTCCAGCATCAGGGCGCCGCTGCCCTTGGGCCCGTGAATCTTGTGCCCGCTGAGAGCCAGGCTGTGGGCCCCGGTCGCGGTGAACGTGATCGGGACCTTGCCCACGGCCTGGACCGCGTCGACGTGGAAGCGTGCCTTTGGGGCACGGCTTCGCACGAGCTGCCCCACTTCGTGCACGGGATAGACCGAACCGAACTCGTTGTTGACGGCCATCTGCGCGACGAGAACGGTGTCCTCGCGAAGCAGCGCCGACAGGTGGTCCAGGTCGAGACCCTGGCCGCGCGCCATGCGCACTTCGTCGATCTGGAAGCCCTCGTCGGTCAGGGCGTAGGCCGCGTCACGGACGGCCGGATGCTCGGTCGATCCGATGATCACGTGTCGGCCGAAGCGCTTCCGCGCCCGCGCCAGTCCGAGCACGGCCAGGTTGTTGGCCTCGGTACCGCCGGCGGTGAACACGACGGTCTCCGTTCCCTGCCCCAGCGCCCCGAGAATCTCCTCCCTGGCTTTCTCGATGGCCTCGGCCGACGAGATGCCCAGAGGATGCCGGGACGAGGCGTTGCCGAAGCGCTCGTCGAGGTAGGGCGCCATGGCCGCCTGAACCGCGGGCGAGAGGCGCGTGGTGGCGGCGTTGTCGAGGTAGATCCCCATGCCCTCAGCATAGCGCTCAGGATTCGTCGCGCGTGTCCAGGGCCGGAAAGCGCACCGAGACCCTGCGCCCGACGGGCACGGACGTCTCGACGACCTTGGACGCGCTCCCTGCCCGCACCTCGATCAGGTACTCCCCGGCCGGCAGGTCTCGGAAACGGAAGTGGCCCTGGGGGTCGGTGCCCTGGGGCGGCCACACCCGATCCGGGTTCTTGCGGGGCCAGATCTTGACCAGGGCTCCCTCGATGGGACGGCCGCCCGTGTCGTAGAGGTCCCCCGAGACCTCCCCGCAACGCACGCGCATCCACAGGGATTGAGGCGTGCTCACGTCGCGGGCGTGGTCGAACTCCACGTGGTCCAGGCGTGGCCAGGTACCGCCGACGGCCCAGGTGGGCAGCACGAACACGTCGTAGGCGGCGGCCACCAGGTTGGGCACGCGGAAGCTGCCCTCGTCGTCGGCGATGGCGTGGCGTTCGATGGCCCCGCTCAGGGTCGACTCGCTCGCGGCCGGACGGAACACGATCTCGTAGCCGGAGACCGGGTAGTCCTCGATCGCCCAGCCGACGGGGGGGTAGAGGCGGCCGTCGAGATCCGCCCGGCGGATCCCGGGCAGGCTGTCCAGGAGAGGCAGAGGATCGGGCAGGCTCCAGTGGACGTCGGCCGCGACGGGGAGCTCGAAGGAGAAGCTCGTGTTGGGG
>JAUIEE010000229.1 GCA_030428965.1 bacterium
CGCATCCAGGCTTCGTGCACCAGGGCAGTGGCCTCGAGCGTCTGCCCGGCCCGTTCCTGCGCCATGCGCGCCCGGGCCAGCTTGCGCAGCTCGTCGTAGACCAGGGGCAGGAGCTCCTCGGCCTTGAGGAGCTCCCCCTCTTCGACGTCGTTCAGGAGGCGCGTGATCGGATGCTCGGAGGAGGTCATGTCGTCGCCCTGGGCGATCCTATCTCGATCCTCTCCGGGGCACTACCGGGGCGAGGTCCCGGGGGCTACTCGTCCGCCTCGAGCTCCAGGAGGACCCGGATCTCGTCCCACAGGAGGTCCGCGATCAGGCGATGGCCCGCCGCGTTCCAGTGGATGTTCGGCAGGAACAGCTCCTGGCCGGCCTCGCTCGCGGCGCGGATGGCGGGCAGGCTGTCGATCGTGGGGATGCCGAGCTCGCGGAAGCCCTCCAGGGCGCGGCGTTCGTTCTCCCAGGGCCCCTCGCTGACGCGATGCGGGTGGTGGCCGAAGAGCACCAGGAAGGGAACGCCGGCCTCCTGGCAGCGGGACTGCATGCGGGCTCCGATGGCGACCAGGAGGGGCACGGTGTCCGCTTCCTTCCAGGCCGCGGCCCGCACGCGGTCGGGCAAGCGCAGTCGCCAGGTGTCGAACAGGCCCTCGCCGAGGTAGGAGGAGAGGCGCAGGTTGACGTCCCAGGTGCGCTCGGGCGGAACGAGGACGAGCTCGCCGTCCTCGAGCAGGAAGTGCGGCTTGGGCCAGTGGCCGTTGCGCGAGTAGCGCACGTCGTCCACGTCGTTGCTGATGTAGGTGACGAGGACGACGAGATCCGGGTCGTAGTCCAGGGCCTCTTCCTCGAGCAAGAGGCAGGCCTGGTCGGGACCGTAGCCGTTGATCCCCATGTTGTAGACCTCGAGCTGGGGGTGCAGCTCCAGGTACTCGCTGAAGCGCTGCCCGTAGTCCACGCCCATGCCGAAGGTGAACGAATCCCCGAGGACGACCACGCGCCGCTTGTCGGGATTGCGCTCGCGCGGCATCTCCTCGTCGCGCCAGCCCTGCGAGTTGGTCCACGCCGGCTCGTCGGCGCTCCACTGGCTGCCGACCTTCACCACGTCGGGCCGCATGCGATAGCCGAGGACCGGGTCGTAGTCCATGCCGCGCTGCTTGTTCTGGGTGCGCGCGTAGATGCGCGCTCCCGCCTCGAAGAGCAGCAGGAGCACGACCAGGGTCCCCAGGAGGACGGCCAGCCTCGTGCGCCAGCGCGTGCGGTTCGGTGGGTCCTGGGCCATCGCCTACCAATCCGAGGGCTGGTCCGCCCCGAGGCCGGGCCCGTAGACGACGGCGTTGCTGAACAGTCGTGCGCTCGCCAGCTGGTAGCCCCGGTAGGCCGGCACGGCGGCGAACAGGATGATCTGTCCGTTGCCCCGTCGCTCCGTCGTCAGCCAGGAGCTCTCGGCCAGTCGCTCGCGCGCCTCGGGCCACACCAGGCCTCCCAGGCGCAGGTTCTCCTCGGGCCCCAGGCGGATGGCCGTGTGCGCCGAGCCGTCCGTCCAGAAGACCGAGGATCCGCCGACGGGAACCGGCATCTCGTCGCGGTTGCCCACGGTGATCCAGTGCCGGTCGTCGACGAAGGCCCGCAGGCTCGCCCCCTCGGGAGAGAAGCGGCGCATCCAGGCGTCCTCTTCCTCGCGGATCTCCTCCGTCTCGTCCTCCTCGGCCGCGTCGTTCGGATCCGCGTCTCCCCAGACCTCGGCCGGGTCGATCTCGATCTTGCGCGCCTGTCGTTCCCGTTCGGCGGCCAGAAGGTACGGGCCGAGATCCTCGAGCACGTCCCGGCGCCGAACGACCGCGCTGATCCCCAGGCTGCCCTCGGTCAGGGCCGCCGCCGCGTTGCCGCAGGCGATCAGGGTGCCCCCGTTCTCGATCCAGGCTTCGAGGCTGTCCTGGATGGGCTCGATCAGGTTCGACAGCCCGCCCCAGGCAGGGGGGAGCACCAGCACGTTGTAGCGCCGCAGGTCGTAGCTTCCGAGCGCCTGGGCGTCGAGCAAGGTGAAGGGCAGACCCAGCACGGCGTCGAGGTGATGCCACAGGTGGCCGTAGGTGTCCGTCGCGATGGGGGCGTTGCCCAGCACCGCGACCCGGGGGCGGGCGAGCAGCCGGAAGTGGCCGCCTCCCAGGTCCGGACCCTCGTCCGGGGAACGACCGCTCCGGGTGGCGACGAGCCGGGCCCCCGTGCGCGCCGCGAGGCGCGCCAGGAGCGCCCCCAGTTCGGCGACCCCGCGGTTCTCGGCTCTACGAACGAGCAGGCTGCCCCGGGGAAAGCTCGTGCCCGCCGTGGTGAACTCGCGATCCGAGAGATGCAGGGCGACGCCGGCCTCCAGGGCGCGGGCCGCGAAGGCGACCGACGCGTCCGAGTCTCCCGCCACGATCCAGGCGTAGGCGTCCTCGACCGCCGGGCCGACGCTGTCGATCGTCCAGGTCCACGGAGTCAGCTCGATCGAACCTGCGGCACACCACCAGGCGTCGAGATCGAAGGCGTGGGGCAAGGACCAGGCCGACACGTCGTAGATGTTCGTGCCGGCGCCGCGCTCGAGGTCTTCGCGCTCCTTCGCCAGGAACTCCTCGCCCATGCGCGGATCGAACTCGAGGAAGGCCCGCACCAGGGAGCCCAGGGGCTGTCGTGCCGGCACGACCAGGGATCCGGCGGGGACGTCGAGCGCGTCCAGGCGCTGACCCAGGTGACCCTCGGCCTCGGCCAGGCTGCCCGCTTCACCCGCGGCGAAGACCTCGACCCCCTGGGAGCGCAGGCGCCGCGCGAGGTCGGCCACGCGCTCGGGGTGATGGGAGGTCCGGGCCACGAACCAGCGATCGTTGCCGGGCGTGTCCGCCGCCACGAGGCGCCGCTTGTTCGCCAGGTAGTCCCGCAGCATTTCCTCGCGGTTGGCGACCAGGGTGCGCAGGTTGGAGAGGCTGGCGACGGCCTGGTGGTGCACGGATTCGCGATAGGTCAGGATCTCGCCCGAGGCCCGACGAAGGGGAGTTCCGTGGGTTCGGGCCTGTTCGTAGAGGATGCCGGTCGCTCCGATCAGCGAGCCCCAGGCGTCCGAGTAGAACGGCGCCCAGCCATCGGCCCACTCCCGCGTGTAGTAGGACCACCCGTAGCCGTCGAAGGCCTCGGCCGCGCCCTGGGCGAAGACCGTCTGCCAGTGGGGGCTGCGCTGGGGGTAGTTCTCGTTGAGCGGGGCGGCCTGGGGATAGAAGAGAAAGGTGTCCAGGGCGCCCATCTCGTGGGCGTCCACGAAGAGCTGCGGATGGAAACGAAGGGCCGCCCGCCAGCGCCCGCGGGTTTCCGGCTGGCTGCCGGCCATCCAGTCCCGGTTCATGTCGAACAGGTAGTGGTTGCCCCGGCCGTACGGCCAGCGTCCGCGGTGCATGCTGGCGTAGTCGTAGTTGGGCGTGTACCCGGCGGACTGCTCCACCATGCCGACGATCCGCTCACGCCCGTCCGGATTGAGCACGGGATCGATGACGATGACGAGCTCCTCGAGCATGCGCTCGATCTCGTCGTCCTGGGCAGCGACCAGGTGGTAGCCCAGGGCGAGGCCGGCGTCGCAGCCCGAGAGCTCGTCCCCGTGGATGCTGTAGCCCATCCAGGCCGAGGCCGGCGAGGAAGACACGATCTGTTCGGCTCGCGCCTCGTCCAGGCCGCGCGGATCGTGCAGGCGACCCAGGTCGGCCAGGATCGAGTCGAGACGCTCGTGGTTGGCCGGGGACGTGAAGATGCCCAGGATCAGGTCGCGGCCCTCGTGGGTCGAGGCGTAGCGTTCGACCTTCAGGCGCGGAGACTGCTCGGCCCAGGTTTCGAAGCAGGTCAGGATCTCGGCGTGGTGCGAGAGTCGGCTTCCGTGCAGGCCGCCGAGCACCGCGTCCGGGGTGAGGATGGCCGGATCGTAGGACGTGCCCGGGAAGAAGGGTTCCAGGTAGCCGACCTCTTCGGGATCGCCGAAGGGAATGCCCCCTTGGCCCTGGGGGCTCTTGGCCGTCGCCGCTGGTGCCAGGAGCAAGAGGACGAGTAAGGCGGTGCGCAGGTCGAGGGGCGTGGCTTTCATGTTGGCGATACCCTAGCGCTCCCCGGTCCGGACGGCGACCGGTGTCTTCCTGCAGCGCTGCCCCCCGAATTCGATGCCGGTCCTCGCCCCGCGATCGGTGTCCCCCGTAGGCTGGAGTCATGCCCCGTGCTGCCCGATGGCTGCTCTTGATTCCTGCGCTGTACGGGCTCCTGTGCGCGGCCGTGTTCTTCCTGCAGGAGAGGCTGGTCTTCTTCCCGGGGCCCGACCCGGACGTCGATCCTTCGGACTGGGGCCTGAGCCACGAGGAGCTGTGGCTCGAAGCGGCGGACGGCACGCGACTTCACAGCTGGGTCCTCCGTCGAGAGGATCCGCTCGGGATCGTGCTCTTCTGCCACGGCAACGCGGGCAACATCGGCCACCGGCTCCCCCTGGCGAAGGCCTTCGTCGAGATGGGGCTGGAGGTGCTCCTGTTCGACTACCGCGGCTACGGTCGCAGTGAAGGAGAACCGTCCGAGGAAGGGACGTACCTGGATGCGCGCGCGGCTCACGAGGCCTGTGTCGGCGTCCTGGGCTACCCGCCCGCAGGCATCGTGCTGTTCGGAGAGTCGCTGGGGGGGAGCCGTGGCGATCGAGCTCGCGTGCGAGCAACCCGTCGCCGGCGTGGCCGTGCAGAGCACCTTCCTTTCGATCGAGGAGATGGGGGCCGTCTCCTTTCCCTGGCTGCCCGTGCGCACTCTATCGAGAATCCACTACGACAACCGCTCCCGAGTTGCCGGCCTGGATGTTCCCCTGCTGATCGCCCACGGTCCGCGGGACGAGATCGTTCCCTACGAGCACGGCCAAGAGCTCTTTGCCTTGGCCCAGGGGGAGAAGCGCTGGCTGGAAACCGTCGGAGGGCACAACGACGGCGGCTTCGTGCGATCGGAGGCCGGGATCGAAGCGATGCGCGGCTTCCTGGTCGCCGCGCTGAGAGCTGCGGGGTCCGAGGGAGGCGCGCCTTCGGCGGCCGGGCCGGGGCGCTAGGTGGAGGCCGCCGCGCTCCCTTGCGGAACAGATTCGAACCAGGGAGCGTGACCGCGGCCCTGTGAGGTCGTCTGTACCTGAGTGAAAGCGCCGCGGGGACAGGAGGCCCTCGCGGGTCGCACGCTTGCTTGGCGCGAGCCCGGGGCGGAGACTTGGCCCGTGGAAAAAGGGAAGCTCGGGGGATGCAGCCTCCCGCGGGGCCTGCGGAGTGTTCGGTTCCGAGTTCCAGGTCTCGCCGGATGGATCGCGCTGGTGGCCGTCGCCCTCGGGTCTGCGGTCCCCGCGGTGACGGCTTCTCGGGAAGCTGTCGAAAGGCTATCCGAGCCTGTCCTGAGCGAGCCCTGCCCGGTCATGGAGGTCATCGACGGGGATACCGTCCATGTCTGGAGGGGGGCAGGGATCGAGAAGCTGCGCCTTGTCTGTGTGGACACCGAGGAGAAGCTGACCGGCCGTCCGCGCCTCTCGCCGTCCAAGCCCGAGACCGTCTTCGGCCAGGAAACGGCCAACTGGGCCAGGGGATTCCTCCAGGAGCTGGCGCCCGCGGGCCGCCCGATGGTTCGCCTTCTCTTTCCGGATGGCCGCGAGAGGCGAGACGCGTACGGTCGCCTGCTCTGTCACCTGATCCTTCCCGATGGGAGGGACTTCAACCTGCTCTTGGTGGAGCTCGGCAAGAGCCCCTACTTCAACAAGTACGGCAACAGCTCGATCTTGCACGAGGAGTTCGTTGCCGCCCAGCGAAGGGCGATCCAGGCCCAGAGGGGCGTCTGGCACCCGAAGACCAACGTGCCGAAGGCGCGCGGGGCTCCCCTTGCACGGCGACCGTACTCCAGGCTGTTACCCTGGTGGGAGGCCCGCGCCAGGGCGCTCGAGGACTTCGAGCAGCTGCGACGCTCGGACCCGGAGAGATGGGTTTCCGCCGCCGACGGTGACGGGCTGGCCCGAGCTCTGGCTCGATGCGAAGCCGATCCGGAGCATCAGGTCTCGGTCTTCGGCACGATCCGCAACGTCTTCGTCGAGGAGGATGGCTCGAGGTCCGTGGTCTTCTGGTCCTCGGAGTCCAAGCGCAACTTCCGAGCCCGCGTCAGGGCGGAATCCTGGAGCGCGGACCTCCAGCGGTGGATCCGGTCCTCCCAGGCCGAGTTTCGCCAGAACCACGTGACGGTGGAGGGCCGTCTCCGGAAGGGGCGCAGGGGGATCGAGGCCTGGGTCGAAGAAGCCGATCGCTGGCAGGTCTTCGGTCCCGAGCCCCGTGAGCCCCGTGGGGACGAGGCGCGGCACGGTTCGCGCTGAGACCTTCGGCAGCGAAGACCGTTGGCGTGCAGCGGGTGGCTCGCCGCTTGACTGCGCGTACCTCCTCCGAGGTTCTCTTTGAACCAGCCCGTCGGCGCCTTGTCGGCCGGCCAACAAGGACGGAATCCCTCGAACCACCCGGAGCCCTGCACTAGCCTGGAGGAAAGCCGCCCGAGGGCGTGCGTCCCCTGTCCAACATGAGCCCCAAGTGTGTCTACCTGGCCGGACCTGAGGTCTTCTTGCCCGATGCGGTCGAAGTCGGGCGGCGCAAGAAGGAGCTGTGCGAGCAGCACGGCCTCGTCGGGCTCTTTCCCCTCGACGCGGAGCTCGACCTGGCTGCGCTTCCCAAGCGCCAACGGGGGCTGGCCATCAGCCGTGCGAACGAAGAGCTGATTCGCGGCGCCCACCTGGTCGTGGCCAACCTGACGCCGTTCCGGTCCCCGAGCCTGGATGCGGGCACCGCTTACGAGATCGGCTTGGCCCGCGGGCTCGGCCTGCCCGTCTACGCTTACACGAACGTCGCGGCCCTCTTCCGGGAGCGGACGCTGGCGTTCCTGGAAGGCTGGGAAGGTCCGGAGGCTGCGATGGAAGTGGAGGACTTCGACCTGACCGACAACCTCATGATCGATGGGGCCCTCGCGCAGAGCGGAACACGAGTCGAGGCGGTCGAGTCCCCAAGGGGCGAGCGTTTCCGCGACCTGCGCGCCTTCGAGGCTTGCTTGCGGCAGATCGTGGAGGACTCGCCCCGCTAGCTAGAGGCTCGGCCGGACGCGGTCCTGGGAGTCCCGCTCGCTGCGACCCACTATCCTCAGGTCCCTGTGGAACTCGACCTCATCGGTCGGAGAGAACAGCTGGACGGGTCCTGCACACCGCGTGCAGTAGCCCCGTTGGGGAGAGAGGAGATAGCGGACGTAACGCCGGCAGCTCGGGCAGTAGCGGTGGTCGGTGTCGAAGTCGTTGTGGACCATGGCTTCCCTCCGGGAAAGGGCCGCATTAGCCCATGGGCAGAACAAGCACAGGCTAAGGTTGCATGAGGTTCTCGTTCCCGCGTCGACGGCGTCCGGGCTTAGACTGCCGGGATGGGACGGTTTCGAGGGCTGGTGCACGGAGGTTGGGTGGGCCCGCTTGCCGTGACCTGTTTCCAGGAAACTAGCGCGGGGGAGTTCGATCCACGGCCCTTCGTGTGGAGCCTGGGGCCCGACTGGCTGGAACCGTGGCTCCTGGCGCTGGTTCTGCTGGGGGTCGGCCTGAGCTTCCGACTCTTCGCCCGTCGCCGACTGTCCCACGAGCGTACGTCGGGACGAGACGATCGGGGTTCGAAGTCGCCGTGAGTCTCGGCAGGCTCTCAGTCGTCGTCCCGCACGCGCTCGAACCTGATCCTGTCCAGCTTCCAGTCGATGCAGAGGCCCTTGGCGATCCCGACCGCCACCTTGCGCCCGTAGAGCAGCTCGCACAGGTACAGAGCCGCGTCGTAGGACTTGGCTCCGCCGGCGGAGGTGATCATGGGACCGTCCTGGACGAAGCTGACCTCCTCGTGCACGCGGATCTCGGGGAACATGCGCTTGAGTCGGCGCACGTCGGACGGAAAGGTCGTGGCCTCGCGCTGCGTGAGCAGGCCGGCCTTGGCCAGTACGAAGGCTCCGTCGCAGAGGGAGACGACGTAGCGCGCCCGGGTTCCGACCTGCTTGACCCACTGGATCATGGCTTCGTTCTCCAGGTCCTTGCCCATGCTGTGCTCGGCGCTGGGGACGACCAGGATGTCGATGGGAGGGGCGGTCTCGAAGGTGTACTCGGGCTGGATCTTGAGGCCTTCGAAGGAGGTCACGAGGTCCAGGGTGG
>JAUIEE010000641.1 GCA_030428965.1 bacterium
CGAGGATCTCGGAGACGACGCGCAGGGTGTAGGGGAAGGTGTCCTTGGAGGGAAGCACGGCGGCGATGGCCCGTTCGGCCAGCATGCCGTGCCCGATCTCACGCCGCCCCGGTCCCATGATGCGACGCACCTCGCCCACGCTGAAGGGCGGGAACGAGTAGTGCAGGTAGAAGTGCTTTTTGTACTCCTCCTCGATCCCGTCGATGATCTGCTCGTCGGCGGGGGTTCCGAGGGTGCAGGAGACGATGGCCTGGGTCTCGCCGCGGGTGAAGAGTGCCGAACCGTGGTTCCGCCGGATGAAGTTGGGCTCGATCGTGATCTTGCGGATCTCGTCGGCCCGTCGTCCATCGACCCGGCGGCCGGAGACGATCTGCTCACGCTCCAGGGCGCTGGAGAGATCGCCGAGCAGGTTCTTGGCTTCCTTCACCTTGCGGGCATCGTCGGGGTACATGGCCTGGCAGGCCTCGACCGCCTCGTCCTTGACCTTGGAGACGGCCGCGGAACGGGCCGCCTTGCCCTCGGTCTCGAGGGCGGCCTTCATCGCCGCGCGGAAGGTGCCCACCTTGGCCTCGAGGTCCGAATCCACGCTCGGAGGCGTGAAGGTGAGCTTCTCCTTGCCCGCCTTGGCCCGCAGCTCTTCGAGACAGGCAACGACCTTGCGCACCTCGGAATGGGCGAACTCGAGGGCGTCGATGATCTCCGCCTCGGGCAGCTCCTCGGCCGAGGCCTCCACCATGACGATGGCCTCCTCGTGGCCGGAAACGACCAGGTCCAGGGAGGACTCGCCGCGCTTCTGGGCGTCGGTAGGCAGGGAGACGAGCTTGTCGTCGATCATGCCGATCCGAATGGCGCCGAGGGCACACTCGAACGGGATGTTGCTGATGTGCAGGGCGGCGAAGGACGCGATCATCGCCAGGATGTCGGACGGGTTCTCACCGTCGTAGCCGAAGACGCGGCTCTGGACCTGGACCTCCTGGCGGAATCCCTTCGGGAACAGGGGGCGGATCGATCGGTCGATCAACCGCATGGTCAGGATTTCCTTCGTGGTGGGACGCCCCTCGCGCTTGAAGAAGCCGCCGGGGATCTTTCCGGCAGCGTCCGTCTTCTCGCGGTAGTCCACGGTCAGGGGGAAGAAATCCAGGTCGTCCCGGGCGGGCCCGACCGCCGCGGCGGCAAAGCACTGGGTGTCCCCCAGGGTGACGAGGCAGCTGCCGTGGGCCTGGCGGGCGATGTGGCCCGTCTCGATCGTCAGGGTCTGGCCCGCGAGCTCGCACTCGACGCGTACGTAGTTCTCTCTTGTCATCTTCTTCTCTTTCCTTACTTCCTCTATTCCGACTGAAATCGACTGCGAAGCGACCGTACGGACGCTACGAGTGGCCCCGAGAACTCCCATCGAGTTCGCATGCGTCGGGAGTCGAATCCCGACGGACGGCGGTGGGGCAAGCCTGGCACGGAGCCGCGAATCAGCGGCGCAGGCCGAGCCGTTGGACGATCGACTGATACCGATCGGTGTCCTTGCGGCGCAGGTAACGGAGCAGCTTGCTGCGCTGTCCGACCATCATCAAAAG
>JAUIEE010000230.1 GCA_030428965.1 bacterium
GCAGGGCCACCAGCTCCGCTCCCCGCTCCAAGGCGGTGAAAGCCGCCTGCAGCTCCAGGGGGTCGAAGTGCGGATAGTAGTCCCCCAGGACGACGGTGCGCGCATCCTCGCCGGCCCGCGTCAGTCCATCGAGTTCGTCGAGAGCAGGCGCCCCGAGCAGCGGCAGGATGGGCTGGGCCCCTTGATCGCGAATGTAGCGCGCCGCCAGGTAGGAAGCCGTGTACAGCTCGCCGGCCTCGATCTCGAGCCCTAGCGCGCGCAGCTGCTCGATGCGGGAAGCGCGACTGTTGACCGCGTCGTTGCTCAAGAAGCGCAGGGCGAATCCCTTCTGGCGCAGGTCCGAGAGGAGTTCGAGGGCCGGTTGCGGCAGCGGATTCTGGAGCTGGACGATCCCGTCCAGGTCGAACAGCACCAGGGTGTGCGCCTGGGCGGCGCCGTTCGTGTCGCCCCTGGGGCCGAGATCCTCGCCCGCGGCACCGATGCCGCCGAGGGCCTGTTCCAGCCCCAGGTGCCCGAGGGCCTGGTACTTGGTCTGGAGGTAGCCCAGGTTGTGCGGGTTCGGGCTCGTGGTCGAGGGAATCACGTTCTCGACTCGAATCCCCGCGGACTCGAGCGAGGTGATCTTGTCGGGGTTGTTCGTGTTGAGCTGAACGTGGGTGACACCGTTCATCTTGAGGATGGAGGCCGCCACGTGGAACTCGCGCAGGTCCGCGGGGAAGCCCAGCCGTTCGTTGGCCTCCACCGTGTTCGCTCCCTTGGCCTGCTCCGCATAGGCTCGAATCTTGTTCCCCAGCCCGATCCCCCGCCCCTCCTGGCGCAGGTAGACGATCGCGCCACGGCCCCGCGAACCCACCGCCTCCATGGCGATCTCCAGCTGGCGACGACAATCGCACTTCAAGGAGTGCAGGATCTCCCCGGTGAAGCACTCGGAGTGCACGCGCACGAAGGGTGGGTTCCCCCCATCCAGCTCGCCCATCGCGATCAGGATGGCTTCCTCTCCCCCTCCGATCTCGTACACCTTGACGTCGAAGTCCCCGTAGAGCGTCGGCAAGATGCACTGGGAATAGAAGGTCGGGGAATCGCTGTTGCCCTCCCCCCTCAGGGCGGCTCCGTCGCCGCAGGCGCTCAGGAAGCGCTGGAAGGTGTACTCCCAGGAAGGAAAGAAGAGGCTGGGACGCTCGCTGCGCAGCCCCTCCATGCTCGCTTCGTCCGACACCAGGCCCTGGACGGCACGGGCGAATCCGGCTTCGTCCCCCGGCTCGACCAGCTGACCGTTCTGGCCATCCTTCACCCAGCGATCGACCTCTCCGACCCGATAGGCCACCACCGGAAGGCCCGTCGCGACCGCCTCCGCCACGGCCATCCCGTAGGACTCGAAGCTCGAAGCGGAAGCAAACAGATCGGCGAGCTGCAGGTGATGGGCGACCTCCTCGCTCGAAAGGCAACCCGTCAGCACGAGCTCCAGTTCCCCGGCGCAATCCCGGATCGAACGCACGTAGGCCGGGTCGGTGCAGTCGTCCCCGATCAAGACCAGCCGGGCTCGGCTCGGAGCGCCGGACAGGGCCTTGGCGATCTCGAGCTGTCCCTTCTCCGGAACGAGAGTACCGACACAGACCACCGTTCGTTTCGCTTCGTCGGTGACAGCTCTTCGGTCCGGGGCAGGTCGAAAGCAGGCGCTGACGCCGGGCGGAGCGACCTGGGGCACAACGCCGTATTCCCCGGCCACATGACTCGAGATGCGGTCGGAAGTCGCCAGCACGTCCCCCACGGCGTGCATCCAGGCCCTCTCCCTGCTGGCCCACTCGTCACGCTCCGCGGGCGACAGCCGCGGATTCAGACTGGGCAGGTAGTGCAGGAGGAGCAGGGTTTGCCCTGCTCCCTCGACCCAATCCGGAGGAGCCACCCCCAGGAACAGGCTGTCGAAGACAAGGACATCTTCGGAGCGCGTGGCTACGGGCGAGCGCGCCCCCAATCGGCCCGGCTCGATCTCGACGGACTTGCCGACGTGAATCCTCGCCAGGCGCGAGGCGACCTCGTCGTTGTAGCGATAACCACCGCTCACGAGGTCCCGGGCATGGGGCGGCTGGAGGAGGTAGATCATCTCACGCTCAGCCGATCGGTCCCTCGAAGCTGCCCCAGGCGATGTGGCTCTCATCCAGCACGACGCGCAGGGTCCCCTGAAAGCTGCCTCGCAGCCGCTTTCCGAGCTCCTGGTGGATGTGACGGGCGAGGTACTCGGTCGTCGTGTTGCGACCCTCGAAGATGGGGAGGTCGTCCAGGTTCTGGTAGCGCAGGGGCGCAAGAACTTCCGCCAGCCACCCGTGCGCCTTGCCGATGTCGACCACGATGCCGTCCGCGTTGAGCTCGGGGCGCTTGTATTCCGTTGTGACGACGAAGGTCGCTCCGTGGAGCTTCTGGGCCGGTCCGAAGACCTCGCCCCGGAAACTGTGAGCGATCATGATGTGGTCCTTTACAGCAACACTGAACATCACCTGCTCCTCGTGTACTCGATCAATGGGGTGGGCGAGGTCACCTGGCCGCTGTAGACGCGCGGCATGTACGCAGGCATCTCTCCGAAGGAAACCGGGTCACCCAGCAACCGATCCAGCTGTTCCTCCTCGAGCAACCGGACCACCTCGGCCAGCCGCCCCGCGTAGTCGACCTGCCCCCGCATGGGCCGTGCGATGCTCCCGACCTGGGAAGCCAGGATCCGCTTGCGCTCGTAGTGGAAGTGGGAGCCCAGCTCGAGCCGTACCTCCCGGTCTCCGTACCAGGAGAGCTCGACCACACGCCCTTCGAATCCGAGCGCGTCGATGGCGAGCCGCAGCCCGGCTTCCGTCCCGCTCGTGTGAAAGACCACGCTCATCCGTCCGCGCTCGAGCTCGTCAGGTTCCAGCACTTCCCGCACCCACGACAGACCGGCTCCGAGGCTCGCGCGCCGGGAATCGGTCTCCACGACGCTCGGACGAACCCCGTGCAGCCGGTGCAGCACGTAGGCCACCAAGAGCCCCACGGCCCCGCCCCCGACGACGAGAACCTCCTCCCCCGGTTCGATCTCCGCATCCCAGACGGCATTCAAGGCCGTCTCGAGGTTGGGGATCAGCGTGGCCCTGGCCGCCGGAAGCGTCGAGGGAAGGGGGAGAGCGTGATCGTCGGCGATCGTCGCCAGCTCTTGATGGGGGTGCATCACGAAGATCCGCTCACCCGCGAGGGCACCGTCCAGCGCTTCTCCCACGTAGCTGTAGCCGTACTTGATCGGTAGCTCGAAGCCACCGTCCATGTACCTGCAGGCCATCGCCTCTCGGCAGGGTGCAGGAACCCGACCGAGTCCCACCAGGCGCTCGGTACCAACGCTGACACCGGTGAACAGGGCGCGCACGCGACTGTGGCCCGCAGCGAGCGAATCGGAAGGAGGGACACGGCGAAGCTCTCCCACGCCCGGACGCAGGACCCAGTACGCGCGGTTGGGCTCGGACCTCATCGGGATGCACTCCCCGAGCCTTCGGGCTGGCGATCGCGGCACTCGAAGAGCAGCTCACCGTCGAACGCGAAGTGTTCCATCTTCAGGTGACGGCCGGCCTGAATCGTGTTCACCCGAGGCAAGGAGAAGCCGTGAATACCCGAGCCCAGGATGACCGGCGCCACATGGACGTGGAGCAGGTCGATCGCTCCCTGGTCCAGGAAACCGGACAGCGTCCGTCCGCCCCCTTCCAGGAAGGCCGATCGAATCCCACGCTGCACCAGGGCTTCCGTGATGGCCTCCCGCCCCAAGAGGCCCTGGTCTGGTCCGGGAATGGGCACGACGTCGACGGAGGAGGGCTTCCCGTTCGACGGCAGGGCACGAAAGGCCGACTCACGGCAGAGCACCAGGCTGCCGTGACCTGCGAACACCTTGTAGTCCCCCCCCGCCCCGAGCAGGCTCGCACTCGCGTTCAACACGATGCGTCGTGGATGGTCTCCCTCGACGTGACGCACGGTCAGCTCGGGGTCGTCGTTGCGCACCGTTTGGCCTCCGACGATCACCCCGTCGTGCAGCGCGCGCAAGCGATGGGCGTGGTGCAGGTTGGCCTGATTGCTGATCCACTGGGAATGCCCGTTGTGGCAGGCGATGCGTCCGTCCAGGGTCTGGGCCAGGTGGGCCGTGACGAACAGCCGTGATTCCAGGCGCGCGTGGAAGCCGCCGAGCACGATGGGCAGGTACACGCGCAGGAACGTGCGGCAGGCGGAAGGAAGCTCGCCCCGCAGCGGGGCAAAGGGCTCCTCGCCCTCCCGGAAGCGTCCGTGGAGGTAGGCGCTGACCCCCGCCCGGAGCTTCGAAGGCAAGTGGCCGGAATCGAGCTCGCGCGAGCCGTCCAGGGGCAGGGCGACGACGTGCTCCAGCCCCTCGTCCGGGAAATCTCTTCCGCCCGTCGAGAAGGACCAGCCCTGTTCCCCTTGAAGGAGGTAGGCCACGAAGGCTTCCTCGGCGTTGGGCGACCGAAGGAAGCGCCTCAGCTCGAGGATCGGCGACCACAGGGCGTGGGCCGCCGATTCGACGACTCTGCAAACCATGAAGGGCCTGGCACTTGGAGAGGGAGAAGTCGGGAACAGCCTGGCCTTGTAGAATTTATCACACTGGGCCCCATCGTGACGCCGAGGCCGGCCCGGCGGCCCGCTCGAGCGGGCTTCGGCCCTCGTCGACATGTCCCCTTCCCGACTCAACCGCTGGCTCCTCGTTCAAGCCCTGTTCTGGACGCTGGCCCTGCTCGGCGTCGGTTGGATCGCGGGGCCAAGCCCGGCAACGGGCTGGATTCTCGCCGCAGCCCAAGCCGTGATCTGGGTCTCCTTCGCCGTCCTGTGGCGCCTCGTCGGCACGGGCACGCGGGTTGCGGACTACGCCACCCTGGCTCGACTGCTGCTCCTGGGCTCGATCGTCGCCCTGATCGCCTGGCAAGGCCGAGTGACCTGGTGGCTCTGGGCAGGGCTCTTGCTCGCGGTGCTGGGCGACCTCGTCGACGGCTGGTGCGCTCGCGCCTTCGGAGGGTCGGACGCCGGCGCGCTGCTCGACATGGAGGCGGACCAGTTCGCGACCCTCAACCTCGCCCTGGTGGCCACCCTCGTCAGCGGAGCCGGCCTATGGACGCTCTTGCTGCCCGGCCTACGCTACGCCTTCATCTTGGCCATGCGGGCAGCGGGGGAGCGGGCGGACGACCCCAAGCCCCAGGACGGAGACAACCGCCAGGCCAGGCTCATCTGTGCCGTCGTGATGAGCCTCTTGCTCATCTGCAACCTTCCCACCCTGGCGACCCCGTTGCGCTGGGCGGCCAGCGGACTGGCGGTCCTTCTGCTCTCCTACTCTTTCTCGAGCGACGCGCGCTTCCTGCTCCGCAAGCGCCGCCGGCTCCCGACGACCGGCTGACCCATGGACGTCGCCCAGATCGTCATCCTGATCGCCTACGGCTCCTTGCTCCTGGAACTGGTCGTCTTCCCCATTCCCAGCGAAGCCTCGACCTACCAGATCTTCTTCGAGGCGGCCCCCGACGGACGCTCGACCTCGGAAGCCGACGCCCTGGAGCGAGCGAGGGAGCGCGCTCCGTGGGTCAAGTTCGTGCGCTTCTTCCTGCCCACGGCTCTGGGAGTCCTGCTCTTTCTCGTCCCCCCGGTGGCCGCGTTCTGGCCCGAGTTGACCCGCTATCTCGGACCGCTCACCGGCCTGGAGACGCCCGGGATGCGGAGCACGGGACTGTTCGTCATCCTCCTGGGCCGAGCGATCACCTTCACGTCCGTCCTGCAGCTGCGCCGTCACAAGGAGATCGACCTGGCCTCCCTGGGCTGGTTCCGCTTCTCCAGGAATCCGGGACTGGTGGGCATGTACGTCTTCTACCTGGGGAACTGCCTGGCCTTCCCGTGCCTGGCTCTGTTCGTGGGCTTCTTCCCCTACGTGCTCAACATGCATACGCGCGTATTGATGGAGGAAAGTCACCTGAGCCGTAGACTGGGCTCCCCCTACCGGGACTACCTTCGCCGCGTCCCACGCTATCTCTTCGTAGGTACGAGCAAGTGACGGCTTCCAGCGACTACACCCAGGACGACGTTCGCGCCTGGTTCGACAGCACCTACGAGGAGCAGGGCTTCAAGTACCTGCGGCCCATCGACGCCTACCCCATCTTCGTGCAGCTGCTCGGGGCCCGCCCGGGGGAAAGCCTGCTCGACGTGGCCTGCGGTCCGGGGCTGCTCTTGAAGGCCGCCACCCTGCGAGGCCTGGAGGCCACCGGAGCGGACATCTCGGCCCGCGCGGTCGAGATCGCCAACCAGTACGTCCCCGAGGCGCAGGCCCACGAATCGAACGCCGAGTCCTTGCCCTTCGAGGACGGCACGTTCGACAACGTCACCTGCATCGGCGCGATCGAACGCTTCTTCGATCGCCCCAAGGCCTTGGCCGAGATGCGCAGGGTCGCCCGGGACGACGCGCGCTTCTGCTTCATGGTGCGCAATGCATCGACCCTGGTCTGGACCCTGTGGCGCAAGCTGCTCGGCAAGCAGAACAAGGCCGGCCATCAGGACGCTCTCGACCTCGAGCAGTGGAAAGAGCTGTTCGCGCAGAACGGCTTCGGTGTCCGGGAGGTGCACATGGACCAGTGGTGGCGACAGCGCCTGCGCAAGGTGTTCCGCGGCTTCCGCAAGCGAGACCTGCGTCGAGACGAACCGGTAGCTCGCCCCTGGATACCGATGCGCTACGTGAACGAGTTCATCTTCATCCTCGAGAAGCTCCCGGACACAGCATCCTGATGGTCGCCGAGGACGGGGAACTGGTGGGTCTCTACGACGGCCTGGCCCGCTTCCAGTGGTTCAAGAGACGGCTGGGCCGGAGCGCGAAGGGACACGACCTGGAGATGCACAAGCGCCTGCGCGCCCCCCAGGGTGACGGCCCGGGCGCGGGAGTCGGACCGCTGAACGATTGGCTCTGGGATCGATTGTCCCTGGGCGAGGGCCCCGACGTCCTGGACGTGGGCTGCGGTTTCGGGGGCACCCTGTTCGCCTGGGCGGCCAAGAGCCCCGCAGGCACCTTTCACGGATTGACCCTGAGCCCCTACCAGGCCCGCAAGGCGCGCAACGAGGCGCGCAGGCTGAAGCTGGAAGAGCGCTGCGCGTTCCGCGTCCAGAGCTACGACGATCCCATCTCGGGAACCTACGACGCGCTGGTCTCGGTGGAGTCCCTCTTCCACTCCCCGGGCCTCCCCCGAACGCTCTCGGGCCTGGCTCGAGTCCTGGCCCCCGGGGGTCGCTTCGTGCTGGTCGAGGACATGGCCCAGGATGGCAGCGTGGCCCAGTGCAGCGAGGCCCGCGAGCTCTTGTCCACCTGGTCCACCCTGCACCTTCACACCTCGGAGGACTACGAGCGTGCCGTCGAACAAGCCGGTCTCTCGATCCTGGAAGCGCACGATCTGAGCGCCCAGGTGGAGCACTCCGACCCCACCCGCCTGCGCGCCCGCGCCGACCGGATGCGCACCCTTCGACGCCTCACCCCCTCGCGTACCGGACGCCGAATCATCGATGCCTTTCTCGGTGGGCTCGCCCTGGAGCAGCTCTACGCCCGGGGCCAAATGCGGTACAGGATGCTGATGGTCGGAGGCCGCGCTTGAAGAGTAGCTCCAAGCCCGTCGCCTTCCTGCTCCTGGCCCTGGTCCCGGAGGGGCTGCCGGCCGGCGTCGTCGCCAGCCTCGGCTTCTACTGGGCGGGCCTCCTCGCGTCGTTCCTCTTCTCTGCGATCTATCATCTCGCGCGGCGACCGCGGCCGCGCGAGATCCTGCGCCGGTTCGACCACGCGGCGGTCTTCGCGCTCGTCGCGGGAACCTGCAGCCCCTTCGTCGTGGCCGGCATCGCCGGCCCCGGCGGCGGCGTCGTTCTCCTCGCCGTGTGGGGCCTCGCCGGCGTCGGCGCGACGCTCTCCTTCGCGTTTCCCCGCCGCGTCGATCACGTCACGCTCGTCGTCTGCCTGGCGATGGGCTGGGGCGTTTTCGCCGCGTTCCAGGCGCTGGGCGGCGTCGCGGTGATCGCCACGAGCACCCATGCCGCGATCGATGGCCGCCGCCGACTCGTCGGCGTGCTACCCGGCCGAGTGCGCCGCCAGCGGCGAGTGGCCGGCCACGGCGTCGGGCCAGACCGCCTTCGTGGCGTGCGACGCGCCGCTCGGCGGGCACAAGA
>JAUIEE010000231.1 GCA_030428965.1 bacterium
GAAGCCCGAGGTGTGCTTGCCGACCTCTCGCTGGTTCACGAGGCACTTCTGGCTGCGGTGCACGAACTCGATCGGGTCTTCGATCGTGATGACGTGGTCGGCGCGCTGCTTGTTGATGTGGTCGATCATCGCCGCGAGCGTGGTCGACTTGCCGCTACCGGTCGGACCGGTCACGACCACCAGCCCCTTGGTCAGGTAGCACATGTCCATCACGGACTGGGGCAGCGACAGGTCCTCGGCGGTCAGGATCTTGGAAGGGATGAGGCGGAAGACCGCGCCGGGTCCCTTGTGGTCGACGAAGAAGTTGGAACGGAAGCGGCCGGCCCCCTCCAGCTCGTAGGCGAAATCCGTGTCGCAGTCCTGCTCGAACTCCTGCCGGTTGCCCTCGGGCGCGATCTCGAAGAGGAGCTGCTTCATCTCCTCGGGGTAGATCTCCTTGGCCCCGGGAACCGGAACCATGTCGCCGTGCAAGCGGAACAGCGGAATCGTCGAGGAGGTCAGGTGCAGGTCGGACGCGCCGAGCTCCACCATGCGCTTGAAAAAGACGTCTAGCTTCGCCATGGAATTGGAATTCTCGCTTCGAAGAGGGATGGGTCCCCGTACCGAAGAGCCTGTTCGGACATCCCCGGGGGACGCCTTGAGGACAGTTGCGGCGAGCTCCGCTAGTGCGGAAAAACTTTCCCGCCGGAGTAGCCCAAGCGCTCGAGGGCCTCGAGCACCTCGGGCTCCAGCTCTCCGGGGGAAGACGACAGCGCCCGCGGCCGCCTCAGCTCCCCGAGCAGGGTCTCGAGATCGCGCAGCACCTCGGGCTCCAGCTCGCCCAGATCGCGCTCTTCCGCCGGATCCTTCTCCAGGTCGTAGAGCTCGGAGGTGTCCCGCAGTTCGTCCCTCAGCAGCTTCCAGCGCCCCAGACGCAGACTGCGACGCCAAAGGCCCCGCATGGCCGTCTCGCACACGACCGGCTCCAGGCCCGTCCCAGGGGTCTCGTGGTGCGCGAGAAAGTGCTTCCCGGTGAAGGCCTCGGGGACGTCGAGGCCCAGGCTGCCCAGGATCCCCGGCGCCAGATCCACGTGCCGTACCGGGCGCTCGGGGAAACGCTCCGGCCCACGTCCGGGCACGCTCACGATCAAGGGCACCCGGACGGTCTCCTCGTACAGGTGGTAGCCGTGTCTCAGCCGTCCATGCTCGAGGAACTCCTCCCCATGGTCCGAGGTCAGGACCACCAGGGTGTCTTCGCGGCGCCCCATCCGGTCCAGGGCATCCAGGATCCGGCCAACGGCGGCGTCCACGTGACGCACCTCGTCGTCGTAGAGGGCGACCAGCTGCCGAAGCTCCTCCGGGTCCAGGCTACGCCTCGGCAGGTCGGTGCTCGGATCCAGGAGGTCGATCACCTTGCCCTGGGCCACGCTCTCGGACCAGTCGGCGGCCTCGACCTGGGCGAAGTCCCCCTGGTCGTAGGGGTCGTGGGGATCGAGCAGGTGCACGTAGGTGAACCACGGCTCGGAGCCGCATTCGTCCATCCAGGCGATCGCCCGCTGCGCCGTCACGTCGCAGTCCGCCACCCAGTCGTCGTGGGACCAGTCCAAAGGACCTTCGAACCGTTCGAAGCCCTGGTCGAAGCCCGTCGCCGATACGACGTGGGGGTTCTCGACGAAGGCCGCGGTACGCAGGCCCGCTTGCCCCAGGAGCTCCGCCAGGGTGCTCAGATCGTCCCCCAGGCGGTTGGCCACCGATTCCTCCAGCACCCTGTGCTGGGACGCGGGCAGGGACGTGAAGATCGAGGCGATCGATGGCTTGGTCCAGGAGGACTGGGCGTAGGCGCGCTCGAACACCAGGCCCTCACGCGCCAGGGCATCGATTCGGGGTGTCGTCTCCCCTGCGTAGCCGTAGGCACCGACGTGGTCGGCGCGCAGGGTGTCCACCACGATCAAGAGAACGTTGCGGGCCTCTCCACCGGCATCCGAGACGCCACACGCCCCCAGCAGCAGAGGGACAAGGGTCCCGGAGGCGATGGAGAAAGGAAGGCGCTGCAAGGTGGAACCCCTTTGGAGCGGGGCCCGGGAGGATAAGAGAGAACCCGAGGGCCGACCAGCGAGGGTCAGCGCCCGGGCTCTTGGGTCCTGGAACGCGACGGTCTCAGGGACCGAAGCGCAGCTCGACGGCCGCCGTCAGGCCGATGCGAGGCCCGGTCGTGGCGTTGGGGTCCACCATGACGCCCTGGGCGTAGATCGGCATGCCGAGCAGGGTCGGATCGTTCGGGATGTCCATGCGGATCACCGAGGGGATGCCGGGACCGGCCCAGGCCGGACCGTGGAACGACGGGCGGAGACGGTGGTTCGGATCGTTGCTGACGAGGATCTCGCCCGGTCCGGACATGCCCATGGCCTGGTTGACGCCGCCGCAGGGATAGCGAGGGTCCGGCTGGGTCGAGAGCACGAGCATCGGGCGCGACCCGATGTTCTGGGTGCCGAAGGGGTTGTCGATCCCGATCTCGATCCAGCGGTCGAGCTTGGGGGCTCCCCCTTCGATGGTCAGGCTGGCGTTGGGGTTGACCCCGCAGCCGTAGCCCACCACGGTCGGCTCGTGCTCGACGCGCAGGTTCCCGTGGGACTTGAAGCGCCAGCGCACACCCGAAGGGGGCGCGGCACACAGACCGCCGGTCAAGGAGCCCTGGATCAGGACGCGGTCCTTGGGGTTGTTGCGCACGTCCACGATGAGGTCCATGCCGCCGTTCGTGTGGTGCGTCCCGCGCCACACGAACCAGATCTTGCCGGCAGGCGAGTTGAAGCTCAGGAGCTCCTGGCCGCAGGGATAGCCGTGGGGCGGGTTCCCACCGATCAGAGGGTTGAACAGGTTGCGCAGCTGGGTCGTCCAGCCGCCGACTCCGTTGACGATGTTCGAATCGGCAATGTGGTAGGCGATCTGTGCGATGGAGAAGCCGGCCGTCTGCAGCTCCTTCATGAACTCGGAGTTGATGTGGTCGCCGTGCCCGTGGGGCGTGGTGAAGTGCACCACGGTGTTGCTGGGGTTGTAGCCCAGGCAACCCCCGACGACTTCCTCGACCCGCAGCACGTCGTGGCGGGCGCTGTTGGTGGCCACGTAGTGGTTACCATAGCCCGATCCGAAGATCAGGACCTCATTGGGACCGAGGTCGAAGATGTAGATGCCCGCGGTGTTGCCCACCGGGCCGGTGATGTTCTGGTTGGAGGCGGGGATTCGCTCGCTGTAGACCACGTAGAACCCGATCGAATCGTCGACGGAGATCGGAACGTAGTCGTAGCCGCGTCGCAGGGGCGAGTTGGGCCGGTTGTCCCGGGCGTTCTCCGCCTGGCAGAAGAGCATGGCCTGGGAAGCCGGCTCCAGGGCATCCGGATCGGCCTTGTACGTCACGGAGTCCGGGTCGACTCCACCGCTCAGGCAGCAGCCTTCGTCGATTTCGCTCGAAAGGGCGTTCCCTTGACCATGGGAAGCCGCTTGGTACGGAAGCGCCGCGGACGTCAACGCGAGAGCCACCGCAGTGGCTCTGGTGAATCGAATTGTCATGGGGCTCTCGAGACGGTGTAGATCCAGGGTGCTGAGGCTCTCGGCTAGGTCCCCCCGATTGGGGCCATGGGGAAACTGCCGAGGAAACGAAGCACGGCCATAGGAGTGTGAACGCAATGCTTGGGGGCCGAGCGCATGGTTGCCTTTCGGGAGGCCCGGTCAAGCCGGTCCTTCCCGCACCCTTGCGACCCCCATCGGACGATTCGGTTGCTCTCCGAAGAGGAAAAGCGAAACGTTTTCCAGGTCCCATTTGTTCCCTCAAGCAAGGGCCGTGCCTCTAAGGCACGCAACTTCACGGCCTTAGGGGAGCGATTAAGGCCAATTAACCAATGGACTTAGGGCGGTTGACCGGGCCGGAATCGGGCTTCCTAGGGCTGCCAGGGCCCATGTAAGAAAAACGTTGCATGTGCATTTCTTCCCTTCGTCGCCCCCTCCGCCCCCCCTTGCAGCTTCCTAAGCGGAGGCGCCAGTCCGGGCTTTCTCAGCGGATGCTCGCCTGGAGTCCGAGATTCCCGTGCACGACACCAGAATCGAGGTTTTGGCCAGCCTAGGGCAGTCGCACCGAGCCGTGGGGCTTGATGAAGAACTGGGTGCCCTGGGGGTTCTGTCCACAGGTTCCACCGGCCCCCGAACCCCGGATGACAATCCGGTTATTGGTCTGTCCCTCGACGTCGAGGATCGCATCGATGCATCCATTGGTGTGGTGCTGGGCGCGCCACTTGAACCAGACCTTCCCGATCGGAGTCTGGAAGCTCGCGAGCTCCGCGTTGCAGGTGGTTCCGTACAGCGGCGTGAAGGCGTTGCGCAGGCTCGTGGTCCAGCCTCCGAGGCCGTTCACGAGGTTGCCGTCAAAGTTGTGGTAGGCGATCTGCGCGATGGTGTAGCCGTCGTTCTCCATGTGCTTGAGGAACGGCGCATTCACGTGGTCCTCGTGCCCGTGGGGCGTGAAGAAGTGCACGGTCGTGCTGGGAATGTCGAAGCCAAGACAGCCTTCGACGACCTCGTTGACATGATCCACGTCGAAACGTGCGTCGTAGGTTGCAACGAAGTGGTTTCCGTAGCCGGACCCGAAGATCAGGATCTCGTTCGGGCCAACCTCGAAGAGGAAGATGCAGGCCGTGTTGCCGACTCCTGAAGTGGCTCCCGGCGCCCGTCGCGAACTGTAGACCGTGTAGAAGCCCAGGGAGTCGTCCGGCACCACGGGCACGTAGTCGTAGCCGACCTTCAGGGAGTTGTTGTTGTCGCGGGCATTGTCCGCGTCACAGCTCGCCGAAACGTCGTTGTTGACCGTGATCATGTTGTTCACGGTCTTCACGTCGGTCCCGGTTCCATCCGTCACGGTCAAGCTGACGTGGTAGGACCCGTTGCTCGTGTAGGTGTGGGACGGGTTCTCGGCATTCGAGGTCGTCCCGTCGCCGAAGTTCCAGGTCCAACCGGTCACCTGCCCCGTCGAGAGATCGGTGAAGTTCACCGCCAGGGGCGCCATGCCGACCGTCGGGTTGGCCGAGAAGTCGGCCGCCAGAGGCGGGTTGCCCGCCGTCACGGTGATGTAGTTGTCCCGGCGGCGGACGTCGTTGCCCCCCGGCCCCACCACCTGCAGGCGCACGTCGTAGGAGCCCGCCGTGGTGTAGGTGTGGGTGGGGTTCTGCTGGTTGGAGGAGCTGCCGTCCCCGAACAGCCAGGTCCACGAGTTGACCGCCCCCACAGAAGTGTCACTGAAGGTCACCGTCAGCGGAGAATCACCGGAGACCGGGGTGCCCGTGAAGTTGGCCACGGGCGGCTGCACGGGGTCGTCGACCGTGATCAGGTTGGTCCGGGTGAGCGTGTCGCTTCCGCCGGGACCGGAGACCGTGAGCGTCACCGTGTAGGTGCCGGCGTCCGTGTAGACGTGGTTCGGGTTGGGTGCCGTGGAGCCTCCACCGTCACCGAAGCCCCAGGACCAGCTGTCGATCGCACCCGAAGAGGTGTCGCTGAACGCCACCGACAGGGGCGCGTCCCCGCTCGTCGGAGCCGCATTGAAGCTCGCCACCGGAACCGGCGGAGGATCGCTGACCGTGATGAAGCTCGTGCGGGTCACCGAATCACTGCCACCGGGGCCCGTGACCGTGAGTGCGACCGTGTAGGTTCCCGCCGCATGGTAGGTATGAGCCGGGTTCTGGGCACTCGAGCTCGCGCCGTCCCCGAAGGTCCAGCTCCAGGAGCTGATCGAACCGGAGGACTGATCCGTGAAGGAGACCACCAGGGGCGAGTCTCCGCTGGTCGGCGTGCCGGTGAAGGCGGCCACGGGAGGCGGAATCGGTGCGGCCACGGTGATGTAGCCGTTGCGCTCCAGGACGTCGGCACCGCCGGGCCCGCTGGCCTGGAGGCGCACGGTGTAGGTGCCCGGAACGGTGTAGGTGTGGGTGGGGTTGGTCGCCGTCGAGCTGGCGCCGTCTCCGAACAGCCAGGTGTAGCCGTTGATGACCCCCGTGCTCTGGTTCGTGAAGCTCACCGTCAGGGGAGCGTCGCCACTCGTCGGAGTGCCGACGAACCCGGCCACGGGGGCCGGCGGGGGAGCCGCAACCGTGATGTAGCCGTCCTTGACCTCGAGGTCGGTGCCACCGGGTCCTCGGGCCTGCAGGCGAACCTTGTAGCTGCCCGGCGTCGTGTAGACATGGGTCGGATTCTGTTCCGTCGAGGTCGTGCCGTCCCCGAACAACCAGGTCCAGCCGGTCACGTCACCGGTCGAGAGGTCCGTGAAGGCCACGCTCAGGGGAGCGTCTCCGGAGGTCGGCGTGCCCTCGAAATCGGCCGTCGGGGCCGGAATGGGCACGTTGACCGTGATGTAGCCGGGCTGGGTGGCCGTGTCGCTACCACCGGGCCCGTCCACCGTCAGGGATACGGTGTACGTTCCGGGGTTCGTGTAGGTGTGCCTGGGACTGACGTTGGCCGAGGTCTCTCCGTCCCCGAAGTCCCACAGACGGGTCGTCACGCTCCCCGAAGAGAGGTCCGAGAAGTCCACCATCAGGGGCGCGTCGCCGCTGCGGGGCGAAGCGTCGAAGGCGGCCAGCGGAGCGGGCGGAGGCGCGTCCACCACGATGAAGTCGGTCTGGGTCAGCGTGTCGCTGCCCCCCGGACCGGTCACGGTCAAGCTGACCGTGTAGGAGCCGGGGTTCGCGTAGGTGTGCACCGGGTTGGCCTGGGAGGAGACGCCACCGTCCCCGAAGCTCCAGGTGCGGCCGGTGACCTGCCCCGTGGAGTGATCCGTGAAGCTGACGATCAGCGGGGCCGTGCCCGCCGTGGGAGATCCATCGAACTGGGCCACCGGAGCCGGGGGAGGCGCGCTCACCTGGATGTAGTTGACGCGCGTGAAGCTGTCCGAGCCGCCAGGCCCCACCACCGTGATTTGAACGCTGTAGGTTCCGGGGTTGGTGTAGACGTGTGTCGGGTTCGTGGCGGACGAGACGCTGCCGTCGCCGAAGTCCCAGGTGCGCGAGGTGATCTGACCGGTCGAGTGGTCCGTGAAGTTGACCGTGAGCGGAGCGTTCCCTACCGACGGACTCCCGGTGAATCCGGCCACGGGAGGGGGAATCGGCGGATTCGCCGTGATGAAGTCGACCTTGGTCTGGGTGTCCGAGCCGCCGACGCCGGTCACCGTCAGGCTGACGGTGTAGGTCCCGTCGTCACTGTAAGTGTGCGAAGGGTTCCGGAGGGTAGAGGTGGAACCGTCGCCGAAGTTCCAGAGCCGCTCGGTGATGGCTCCGGTGGAGGTGTCGGTGAAGCTGACGTTGAGCGGCACGGTGCCCGTGCGGGGCGATCCGATGAAGCCCGCGACCGGGGGCGGCGGAGCGTCCACGGTGATGTAGGCGTCGCGACGCAGGATGTTGGTGCCCCCCGGGCCCGAGGCGCGCAGGCGCACGGTGTAGGTGCCCGGCGTCTCGTAGGTGTAGGAGGGGTTGCGCTCGGTCGAGCTTCCGCCGTCCCCGAAGAGCCACAGCCAGTCCGTGACCTGACCGGTCGAGCTGTCGGTGAACTGGACGGTCAGGGGACTCTGCCCGCTGGTCGGAGTCGCCGAGAAGTTGACCTCCGGAGGCGGAGTGGGCGCGTTGACCGTGATCAGGCCCGAGCGTGTAGCGACGTCCTCTCCGCCCGGCCCCTGGGCCGTGAGCACGACCGTGTAGGTCCCGGGAGTGGAGTAGACGTGTTGCGGAGACGGGAGACTCGAAGTCGTTCCATCCCCGAAGTTCCAGTTCCAGGAGGTCACGACCCCGTTGGAGAGGTCCGTGAAGGCCACGCTCAGCGGCGCTTCTCCCGAGGTCGGGCTGGCCGAGAAGTTCGCAACGGGGGGCGGAATCGGAGCCTCGACCACGAGGGAGGGCATTTCCTCGGTGTCGGTCCCCCCGGCTCCGGTGACGGTCAAGGACACCGTGTAGCTTCCCGGTACGGTGTAGGTGTGGGTCGGCATGACCTCGGTCGAGGTCGACCCGTCCCCGAAGTCCCACAGCCAGGAGCTGATGTCACCGCTCGAACTATCGGAGAAAGTCGTGACCAGAGGCGCCGGACCGAACATGGGGTCGGCCGAGAAGCCGGCCACCGGAGGCGGTACGGGAACCCCGACGGTGATGTAGTCCGTTCGGACGTGCTG
>JAUIEE010000642.1 GCA_030428965.1 bacterium
TTTCTCGACAGACCACAGAAGCCGTGGCCGGTGGAGCGCACGCACTCCCCGGCGTAGTAGGTCTCGATGTCGGTCCAGTAGGCGAAGCTGGACCGGATCTCGGCATAACTTTCCGGATCGGCCTGCTCGAAGTTGTCCAGGGTCTCGTCCGAGAAGACGACGCCCCAGCCGAACGTGTCGTCCGGTTTGTTGCGCTCGTACACGGTTATATCGGACTGGGGAAAAGCCTTCTTCGCCAGGATGCCGAAGTACAGGCCAGCCGGCCCCCCGCCAATGCAGACGATCTTCATCATGGCCCATCATAGTCCCGTGGAGATTCGGACGTACAGCCTCTGGGCCGAGGACCGCATCCGTAGCTAGCCCCCCATGAAGTACGCCGTCATCTTCCTGCTCTCGTTCACCTCGATCTTCGCGGTCCACGTCCTGAGCAAGCTCTTCGCTCCACCCGAGGTCAAGATCGAGCGCATGATCCGGCGCATGGAGACGGGTTTCAACGAGGGCAGCGTACGCCGTTCCCTCGGCAGCCTGGCCGACGACTGGCGCCACCAGGACGAGACCGTCGATCGAACCATGCTGGAAGACGGCCTGCGGGCGCGCTTCTTCACCGAGCGCGATGCCAGCGACCGGAGCCTCCTGATCCGGGTGGAGATCCCCGCCGAAAGCCTGGACATCAAGATGGTCGGCGAGGGCGCCACGGCTCGCTTCGAGGCGCGCTTCTATCGCATGCTCGCCAACGAATGGAAGCTCTCCTGGCGCATCAAGGTCGAATCCACCTGGGAGGAAACCGAGGACGGCTGGCGGGTCATGCGCAGCGGCCACGGCGAACTGGAAGGCCACCGCTTCTAGCGGGAGTCGTGCCCAGCCCTTACCGCACGGTCGGGGCCCGTCGAGGTTCAATGGGGCGGCCCCCCGAGCCCCCAGGAACCTCCCATGAAACTCCTCGCTACTTGCCTGCTCTTCACCGGCTTCCTCCTCCGACCCCAGGCGCATGAGGCCGAAGCCAAGCCGCCCGGACACTCGTCCCACGAGCTGAGCGAGCTCCTGGAGGAAGCCCGGCGCTCCCAGCGCGCCTACGTCCCCTTTCTGGACACGGACTCCCTCAGTACCGGCCTCTACCACCTGCCCGCCGGCACCGTCGACGGCCAGGGCCCCCACGAGCTCGACGAGGTCTACTTCGTGGTCGCGGGCAAGGCGCGCTTCAGCGCCGGTTCGAGCGAGTACGCCGCGGAGAAGGGTACGGTCCTGTACGTCGAGCGGGGCGTCGACCACCGCTTCCACGACATCACCGAGGACCTGACCGTGGTGGTCTTCTTCTCCAAGAAGCTGCCGGAAAGAGACTAGCTAGGAACCGGGAAGCGAAGAGAAGGCTAGTACTGCGGCTCGGGCGCCATCCTTTGTCGCACCCGCTCAGCGGCGTCGCTCTCGCGATAGTCCCTCATGATCTTCCACAACAGGTCCTGGGCCTTGGCCGTATCCCCCAGGCGACTGTGGATCTCGGCGCAGGATTCGAGGATCTCAGCCGCCTTGGGATACCCGGGATTGAGGAGCACGGCCCGC
>JAUIEE010000232.1 GCA_030428965.1 bacterium
GGGGATCGACGTAGACGATTGCCTTGCCACCGGCCAGCACGTACTGGTCGATCGCATACAGGGTGGCCTCGGCGAAGTTGCGCGGGTGGATGATCACGAGCACCTCGAGATCGTCGGGGATCTCTCCGGCGCTGGGGTCCAGGGTCTCGACGTCGAACAGGGACTGCAGCTGGGCCAGGACCTGCCAGGGCGGAGTGCCCTGCTGGCCCATCATCGGATTGCCCGGGGCTCCCTCCAGGGGCAGGGACGACAGGACCCCGACCTTCTGACGATCGGGGTTGGCCAGCGAGTGGATCAGGCGGGCGATGTCGTACTCGAGGAAGCGCTCGTTGCGTGTGTCGAAGAAGGCGATCACCTCGCGATCGTCGGTGGAGTTGGTGGCCACCAGCCCGAAGAAGAGCTTCTCGGAGCCGACCGGGACCCCGTAGAGCCCCTCCTGGACGGCTCGGTCCTCTTCCTCGGAGAAGAGCTCGGGGTTGATCCTCTCGAGAATCAGGTTGCCGTCCGAGGCCAGCTCGAACTCCTCGAGGATCTCGCGCACGCGGTTGCCGTAGGCCGCCAAGCCGGCTTCGGCGGCCGGCTCCTCCGAGTAGTAGAAGTACAGGCGCACCGGCTCGTCGAGGTTGCGTGCGATGCGCTTGGCTCCGTCGGACAGGGAGAAGAGCTTCTCTTCGGTCAGGTCGAAGCGCACCGATCGCAGGCCGGCGTTGGCCAGGATGTTGACGCCGAAGAACAGCACGAGGGCTACACCTGTGCCCAGCAGGGTGAAGGTTCGCTTGTTCATGGTTCAGTCCGCCTTCTTTTGGTCCAGGATCAGGCCGTTGGCGAACAGGAAGAAGGCCATCAGCGAGAAGAAGAAGATCAGGTTGCGGACGTCGATGACGCCTTTGGAGAGCGCTTCGAAGTGGGTCAGGAAGCTGAAGGAGCTGATCGTGTCGACCAGCACGCCCGGCGCCCAGCCACGCAGGAAGTCCAGGGAGTCGGGGTGTCCCGAGAGCAGGAAGAACAGGCAGATCACGAAGGTCACGACCAGGGCGATGACCTGGTTCTTCGTGAGGGACGAGATGCAGGCGCCGATGGCGAGGAAGCCGCCCGCCATGATGAGGCTGCCGATGTAGCCGGCGATGATGGCCCCGTGATCGGGCTCGCCCAGGTAGGTCACGGTGACCCAGACGGGGAAGGTCAACAGGAGCGCGATACCTGTGAAGAACCAGGCGGCCAGGAACTTGCCCAGGACGGCCTGGGACATCGTGATCGGCAGGGTCATCAGGAGCTCGATCGTTCCCGTCTTGCGCTCTTCGGCCCACAGGCGCATGGACACGGCCGGAATGAAGAAGAGGTACAGCCAGGGGTGCCAGCCGAAGAAGGCTCGCAGGCTGGCCTGCCCCTGTCCCTCCGGGCCGTAGAGCTGGCCGAACTGGAAGGTGAAGACGCCGGCCAGGACCAGGAAGACGACGATGAACACGTAGGCAACGGGAGTGGCGAAGTACCCGCGCAGCTCCCGCTTGAAGATGCTGAGCATGTGCTTCATGCGTTCACGACCTCCGGCTTGGGCGGGGCGGCCTGGGTGTCGCTCGACGTGAGGGAGCGGAACACGTGGTCCAGGCGGTTCTTCTGGACGTTCGCGGGGGCTCTTTGCTCGAGCTCGGCCGGGGTCCCGTCGAAGACGAGCCTGCCGCGGTTGATGATGATGGCCCGCGTGCAGACGGCCTCGACCTCCTCGAGGATGTGGGTCGAGAGGACGATCGCCTTCTCGGTGGCCATGGCCCGGATGAGCTCTCGCACCTCGTGTTTCTGGTTCGGATCGAGTCCGTCGGTCGGCTCGTCCATGATCAGCACCTGGGGGTCGTGGAGGATGGCCTGGGCCAGTCCGACGCGGCGCTTGAAGCCCTTGGAGAGGGTATCGATGGGCTTGGCCAGGACGTCCTCGAGGTGCACCTTGCGCACCACCTCCTCGATGCGTCGCTTGGCCTCCGACTTGCCGAAGCCACGAATCTCCGCCACGAAGGCGAGGAACTCGGCCGGGGTCATGTCGGGGTAGGCCGGCGCCCCTTCGGGCAGGTAGCCCAGGGCGCTCTTGCAGCTCACGGGATCCGCGGCGATGTCCTTGCCGCAGACGTAGACCTGCCCGCCGCTGGGCTCCAGGAACCCCGTGACCATCTTCATGGTGGTGGACTTACCGGCGCCGTTGGGGCCGAGGAAGCCGAGCACTTCCCCCTTGCTGACGTCGAAGCTGACGCCGTCCACAGCGACGAAACTCCCGAAGGCCTTGGATAGCCTCCGAATCTCCAACATGGCACCCATGTCGATCCTCTCTAAGCTGATGACTCGTTTTGGGGGGGCAAGGAAGGCGCCGGACCCCTGCTCGGGGTCCGGGCGGAGCGTTCGAGGGCAAATGTCTTAACGGAGGCGCATGCGATTGGCAACGGCTCGCCGCCCATCCTGAGCCGTCTTGTGGGGCCTTCCCGCCGAAGGGCCCGCTACGGCCAGCCCCTCGACGTGTTGGAGCGAATCTCAGGTAAGATCCGGCGATCTTCGACGGGCCCGCCGCCTCGGCCGGCCCCGGCCTGCGGCACAAGTGGAGACCCTGGAGATGCGAACAGCTGCACGATCGATCCTGGCGCCCCTTTCCGTCCTCGGTGCCCTCGGAGCAGCCGGAGGCGAGCTCCGTCTGCTGCCCGAGCCCGGCCAGGAGTTGAAGCGCACCTTCGTGGAATCGACCAGCTGGGAGCTGCAGGACCTCGAGATGTCGGCGGGGGGGGCCGGGGTCGATCAGGATCTGGTGGAGACCCTGGGACGCTCGGAACTGGAGCTGGCCTGCACCGATCAGCTGGAGGACGTGAGCGACGGCCAGGTCCTGGAGCTCGTGCGCAGCGTGGAGACCGCCCGGGTCGACAGCTCCTTCGAGATCCCCGAGGCCGGCCTCCAGTTCCGGACGCTGTGCGTGAGTCCCCTGGAAGGCGAGCCGCTGCGTTTCGAATGGGACGAGGAGGAAGAGCTGCACACGGCCTCCCTCGAAGGAGGGGTGGAGGAGGACCTGGACCTCGAGCTGGTCTGGATGGACCTGGATCTCTCCGGCTTCCTGCCCGGGGAAAGCGTGGAGGTGGGCGACGACTGGGAGCTCTCCATGGAGGCGGTCGGTCGCTTTCTGCGACCGGGAGGGGAGCTCTTCCTGCGGCCCGAGGAGGTGACGAAAGGCAGCTTCCAGACCGTGCCGACGACCGCCGTGCTGGCCTCGTCGATGGCGAACGTGGGGCAGTCGACCGACGAGTTCGAGGGGGAAGCGGAGGCGGTCCTGGAGGAGCTCCGAGAGGACGAAGGGGTGGCCGTGATCGCGTTCGAGATCGAGGTCGAGTCCGAGGCCGACCACACCGAGCGCCTGGCCCTGTTCGTGGAGATCGCCGACGACAAGGAGGGTACCGAGGTCCAGGAGTCCGTCTACCAGACCGAGCTCGTGGGGAAGGGCACGCTCCTGTGGGACCTCGAGCTCGGGCGCATGCGCTCGGTCGACTTCGAGGGAGAGTTGGTGATCACGGCCGACCTCGTCTGGAACGAGGACCTGTTCGAACAGAGTCTCACCCTCGAGGCCTCCTACGAGGTCGCCGGGAGCACCCGGATCAAAGCTGCCGTCGAGCTGGTCGAGTAGGGGCCGGAGGGCCGTCCCCTAGAGACCCATGATGTTGTAGCCCGCGTCGACGTAGATCGTCGAGCCGGTGATGCCCCGGCTCATGGAGCTCGCCAGGAAGGCGCAGACGTCTCCCACCTCTTCGGCCGTGATGTTGCGCTTGAGGGGTGCGCGATCGGCGATGTGGTCGAGCATGGACTTGAAGTTGTCGATGCCCGAGGCCGACAGGGTGCGGATCGGTCCGGAGGAGATCGCGTTGACGCGGATGCCGCGGGGACCGAGGTCGTGGGCCAGGTAGCGCACGCTCGCCTCGAGGGAGGCCTTGGCCACGCCCATCACGTTGTAGTTCGGGATCACCCGCTCCGATCCGATGTAGGTCAACGTGATGATCGAACCGTCCTGGCCCTCCATCAACGGGATGGCCCGGCGGGCGATGGCCGGCAGGGAGTAGGCGGAGACTTCCTGGGCGATCTGGTAGCCCTCGCGGGAGACCTCCATGTAGTTGCCCGTGAGCTCCTCGCGCTTGGCGAACGCGATCGCGTGCACGATGCAGTCCAGGCTGCCCATCTCCGCCCCGATCAACTCGACGAGCTTGTCGATGTCCTCGGGCTGGGTCACGTCGCAGGGAGCGATGGTCTTGGCTCCGAGCTCCTCGCCCAGCTGGCGAACCGACTTTTCCAGGCGGTCGTTGACGTAGGTCAGGGCCAGCTCCATGCCCTCCCGGGCCAGGGCGCTGGCGCAGGCGTAGGCCACGGATCGCTTGTTCGCTACGCCCAGGATCAGGCCCTTCTTTCCCTGCAAGAATCCGTTCGTCAAAGCGTGCTCCTCCGCGCAGCGGTCTCGCATCGGATAGTAGCTCCGGGGCCGTGCCACTCAATGCCAGGCTCTCCTGTTCCCGAGAACCGTTCCGGGAACCGGGGAATTCAGCCCGTCGCCACGGGCCGGCCGCCGATTCTCTTCCATCCCTGCGATCGTCCCAGATCCTTGTTCCGGGGGACTTTGGGGCGGCCGGATCCAACCGGGGCCGCGGGGCAGCCCTCCCGAACCCCACGGATTCGGGTCCAGGGCTAGACTGGCTTTTCCCGGGGAGAGGGGCTCCTCCAGGAGCTCCCGACATCCGGCCAGCACTCCATATCATGGCTCTGGAAGAGATCGAAGCGGGAGCACGGAACCGGATCCGCGGCCCTGGGGCTCCGGAGGGGGAAGAGGCTTTGGTCCGCTGCCTCCTGACCCGATCCCCGGCGGAAATCGTGGAGGTGCTCACCAGCGGTGATCCCCTGGGCCTGCGCACGCGGGTGGCTCGATGCCTCGAGCGACGTTGGCTGTTTGCCGATGCCGACCGGGTGCAGCTGCGCGCCGTTGCCCTGTGTGCCATGGGCGCAGCTGCGTGGCGAGGATCGAGCGACCTGGCCGAATGGGTGGATGCCATCGTCCAGCGCGCCGTGGACGAAGTCGTCACGGCCTCGACCGAGGCTTCCACCCCCGGTGCCGATGCCTTCGACTCCCTGGCATCGCCCCTTTCCCTCGACCCCGCCTCCCTGCGGGAGGCCTGTGGTCGCTTCAACCGCCTTCCCGAGGCGGCACGGGAGGCCTTCTTCCTGCTCGTGATCCACGGGCACACCTTCGAACACCTGAGGGACGACCATGGATTGTCCGTCCCCCGGGCAGCGCGTGGAGCGCGCCAAGCTCTCGAGACTCTGCTCACGCCTGACCTTTGCCCCCCCTTTGCCTGAAGCCCGAGGAAGAGTCGTGTCACAATCCCGATTCCACGGTTTCCATTCCGAATCGCCGGGTCGCCCCGGCTGGCGGCGCCACTCCCGTCCCCGGGCCGGAGGGCGCGCTGCGGGGGCGCGCAGGTTCCCCCGCGGCAGGGCTCCCCTGTCCGTGCGTCTGGCGAGCCTGGGCCGCAGCTGGAGCTCGCCGCTGCCCCGGGCGCTCGAGGAACTGCATCGCGTGCAAAGGGCCGAGGTCTCCTTGCTCCTGGGGATCGCGGCCGAGTGGAAGCTGCGCGTGGAAGGACCCGGCTGTTCTCTCGTTGGGGCGGTACACGGCCCGTTCTCGCGTCGTTCCTGGGGACGGCGCGCGCGCCTCCTGATCGACCTGTGTCGCCGGGACGCGACGCTGCATCCGGGCCTGGGCCTGTTGAAGCGTCTGACCCGTGAGACCCCCGCGCACTGGCCCTCGGCCCTGGATCTGGCCAGCGTGGCCCACGACGCTCACCCGAGCCCCGAGTCCCTCCTGTCCCTCGGCAACGTCGCCCTGTCCCTGGGCCATCCCGAGCAGGCTGCTCGCGTCTTCCGGGCCTTGGCGCGCAAGGCCTCGACCCGCTACCGCTGGCGGGCCTTTCAGGCCTTGGCCTACGCCCACTTGCAGGCCGGCCGCGTGTGGCTCGCCCTCGGCGCCATGGACCGAGCGGCCGACGAGCCGAGCTCCGACGTCTCCGCCTTCGTGGAGAGCCTCTTGCTCAGTCGCCTCGTGGGCGACGCGCGACGCCTCGACCGTTCCGCCGCTCGGCTCGACTTCCTGATCGACCCCGAGGATCCACGCTTCGCCTGGGCCCTGGGCCGGGCCCAGGGGCTGCGCAGGTTTCTGACCGAGCCGTGGCGCGCGACCTGGGACCGGACCGTTCGCCTCCACCGAGTCGTGAACGTGGCACGCCCGGCGCCCAGCTCGCCGGCCCAGAGCGTTCTGTTCGCCGTTTCCTGACCTTCACCCCCGCCTGGTTTCCAGACGAATGGAGGAGGGGACAGGGATCCTCGAGCTGCTGCTTCCGGAGGCCAAGCCCGCCACGCTCGGTCGGGCGCGCAGGGTGGTGACCTGCCTGCGGCTGCTCGTCGACGACGGCCGGTTGCGCCCCGCGGAGGCCGTCGCCCTGCACCGAGGTCGGGCCCAGGACGAGCTCGAGCGTCGGGGTCGAGGCGAGCTGCGTTCGATCCTCGAGGATCTCCTGATCTACCACCTGCGCGCTGCCCAGGGACCGGACTCCTTCGTGGATTGGAGCACGCCCCAGCGCAGCGTCCAGGGGGCTTGGGAGGCCCTGGGTGGCTTGCGGGGTGAATGGGATTCGGCGCCGCACGTGCCCGAGCCGGGGGAGCCTGCCCTCGACGTCGCCCGTCGCTTGCTCAGCGCATCCCAGGTGCTCGGGGTCGGTCGCGAAGCGGACAGGTGGCGCCGCTTCTGGACGGCCCGCTGGATCCACTCGGGCCAGGGCCCCGCCGTGGGCGAGGCCCGTTGGCGCCGGCTCTTGCGTTCCGTTCGGCGCGCAGGGGGAAGCGTCGACGAGGAGATCGCGTGCGTGCGCGGGGTGGCCGAGTGTCTGCTCGAGCGTGGCGCCGTGTCGAAGGCCAGGGGCTGGCTGGACCAGCATCTGGATCTGGCCAGCGTGGATGCGCGCCTGGGCCACTACCTGGTCTGGAGCTCCCTCCTGGGGGGAGACGAGCCGCATGCGGCTCGCCTGGCGCAGGAGCTGCCGGTCCAGACCGGCTGCCTCCCGCGTCCTCTGGCCGAGCTGCGCGAGCTTTGGCCCGCCTGGGAAACCCTGTTGAAGGGAAGCGTCTCCGGGTGCGCGTTCCACGGACCTCGTGTTGCGCCGGAGCTCGTGCGTTCCGAGCTGGGCGCGAGCTTCGCGGCCTTCCTGCGACTCGGTCCGGGGAGCGAACCTGACCTGGAGCGCTTCGAAGTGGCCCCGGGCCTCGCGGATCAGGTCCAGGCTTGGTTCCAGGATCGGAGGGACTGCGTGGCTTCCAGGGAAGGCTGGGAGCACGCGGTGCTCCTGCAGGGGCGAGCGCACATCCGTCATCGCTTCCCGGGCCAGAAGGCGCTGCGCTGCGCCTTGGACTCCCATCGCGCGCGCGCCGTGGCGCTCTTGCCCGCGGTTGGGCCCGGAGGGGAGGTCGTCGGCTGGATTCACCTCGAGTGGGAACACCACCTGGTTCCCAGCCTCGCCCGACTCGAAGGCCTGGTTCGCCGCTGGTTGGAGAGGCCTGCTCCGGCCCGCCAGGGGGTGAGGCCTCTCCTGTCCGAGGACGATCCGCGCGTGAGTTGCGCCCGGGCTGGTCTGAGGGAGCTTGGCATGAAGCTCGCCCAGCGTCGGGCCGTGGTGCTGGACTGCGACGAGGAGACCTGGGCTCTGGCCGAGGGAGGAGGGTTGCAGCGTGCCGCGACTCGTGCATCGGCCCTCGCCATCGAACGTTGTGTTCGTTGGGGAAAGGGGCTGGTCTACGGGGACGGCGATCCGAGGCTGTTTCTGCATGGGGGGGCCCGTTCGGGGCTGGTCGTGCCGTGGTGCGTGCGCGAACGGGTTCACGGCCTCTTGTGCGTCGAGTCGTCCCGGCGTCGCGACTTCGACCCTGGAGACCTCGGGCGCGCCGAGGCCTGGGCCCGGGCCTGGGCTCCACGCTGGCGCGTGGCGCAGTTCCGGGCCTGGCACCTGCGCCGTTTCGGGCACGACCTCTACCTGGATCCGATAGC
>JAUIEE010000233.1 GCA_030428965.1 bacterium
CAGTCGTCCGGGATGCCGTCGCTGTCGCAGTCGGCTTCACACTCGTCGGGAATGCCGTTGGAGTTGCAATCCGTGAAGGTCTCGCATTCGTCGGGAATCCCGTTCGAGTTGCAATCGACTAGCCCTTCGCAATCGTCGGGTGTGCCGTTCGAGTTGCAGTCGACTTCACAGTCATCGGGCAGGCCGTCGGAATCGCAATCCGGCTCACAGTCGTCCGGGATGCCGTCGCTGTCGCAGTCGGCTTCACACTCGTCGGGGATGCCGTTGGAGTTGCAGTCCGTGAAGCTTTCGCAGTCGTCCGGCGTTCCGTTGGCGTTGCAGTCCTCCTCCAGCTCGTCGGGGATGCCGTCGTTGTCGCAGTCGGCCTCGCATTCGTCCGGGATTCCGTTGCTGTTGCCGTCCGCGGAGCGACCCGAGGCGATGTCGTCGGAGTCGAGTACGCCGTTGGAATTGCAGTCGGCCAGGCTGCTGCTGCAGTTCTGGTCGACGATGCGGAAGGCGTCGAAGGCCGCCTCGGTGATCGAGTCGTTCGGGTTGTCGGTGACGCTGACCCGAACGACGATGCTGGCCGTCAGGGAGACGAAGTCGAGGACGCGGAAGGAGCCCGGGGCCCAGCCACTCGTGTTCTGGACGGACTCGACCGAGGTCCACGAGGAACCGCCGTTGTTCGAGATCTCGACCAGGAGGTCGTCCGCGTCGAAGTCCTCGTTGGCGAACCAGCGCGCGTAGCTGATGACCGGATCGCTGGCCGCGGACAGGTTGAAGGTGGGCGAGGTGATGCGCGTCGGGCCGCCGTCGACGTCCGAGTTGCCCGCGACGTTGTCGGTCAGGTAGCACTGCCCTGAGCCGTCGAAGTCCGCGATCGGGTCGTTGCGATCGCCCAGTCCGGCCGGGGTGCCCCGTTCCCAGCCGCCATCGGTGATCGCGACGTTCGTGACCGTCCAGCCGGTGTCGGTCTCGAAGTCGTCGCTGAACAGGACGGTGGTGTCGGCCACCCCTGCCATGAAGCTGGAGGTCGGCGCATCGAGGGGGTTGGTCGTGGAACCACTCAGCACGCCGTCGGCGCTGATGTAGTACTCCGGCGTGGCACCGCAGACGGCGGGAGGCAGGTCAGCCTGGTAGAGGTCGCCGCCGATGGAAGCCATCGGAAGGGTCTCGAACGTGCCTCCGTCGTAGCGGAAGTGCAGCGTGGGGGAAGAGGGGACGACCGTGTCGTTGATGCCGAGGATCTCGGCGGTCAGGGTCGTGGCCACGCCCGGAGCCAGGGTGACGGGGAGGTCGCCCGCAACGTTGATCTGCAGGAACGGGCCGCTGGAGAGAGCGTGGGAGGAAGTGAGCGAATAGACCTGGGGGCCCGAAGGGACGTCGTACCCGAAGACCTCGATCGTCCATACGCCGGCCGTCGGAAGGCTGACGCTCACCTGCTCGATGTTGTTCGTGTGGTCCGCCTGGGTCTGAACGGCGCTTGCGCTGGGGTTGGCCGGATCCAGAGTCCAGGGGTAGAAGCGCGTTCCGAGGGGGCTGGTGACCACGAGCTCGAGGTCGTTGACCAGGGAGCCGAAGACGTTGGGCGTTCCCGGGGCGTCGTCCCAGGCCAGGGTCAGCTTGAGCTCGGGGGACCCTGCGCCGACGTTGACCGTGTAGAGGTAGGATCCGGCCTGCGCCGCGATGGAGTCCTCGCGGAACTGCCCCGTGCGCATGAAGTCGATCGTGTCCTGGATGCGAACGGATCCGTAGCCGAACTGGTAGTCGGGGCCCGGGTTGCCGAGGTCCACGGCGTTGTGGGCCAGGAGTGCCTTGAGGGTGGAGTTGCGCGGGTCCGGGCCACCGAACTGAACGCGGTAGTCCTCGAGCAAGAGGGCGCACAGGCCGGTGACCGTCGGGGCCGCCATCGACGTGCCGCACAGGGTGCTCAGGGCGGTGCTGGAGGCGGACCCGGTCGAAGTCACGCCGCCATCCCCGTTGCTCTGACAGCCGGGGGCGCTGACGTCGGGCTTGATGCGGCCGTCGTCCGTCGGGCCCCAGCTGCTGAAGCTGGTCATGCTGTCGTTGTTCGAGTTGAGGGCGCCCACGGCGATGTGGTTCTTGGCCGTCGCCGGAGGGGCCGTGCTGTAGTAGTCCCCGAAGCCCTCGATGTCGCAGCGGCTGCCCTGGCGCTCGTTGCCGTTGGCCCAAACGATCCGGAAGGGGGCCCCGAGCGACCCGGCGACGATCGAGTCGATCACGCTCGCCGTGACCCCGTAGTCCCCCTGGAAGTTGCAGGGGAACCCGTTGGGCTCGGTGTTGGTGCCGATCGAGTTGTTCGAGATGTCGGCGCCGTAGGTGTTGATCGCCTCGTCGTAGTCGGCCTCGAGGTCACCGGGGTTGGTGTAGAGGAAGATGCTGGTGCCGTCGAACTGGAAGCCGTAGGACTCGAGCGTGACTCCCGGAGCCATTCCGGCGTGGACGCCCCCCGTGGCGGAGGCGTCGCCTCCGATCGTTCCGGCGACGTGGGTGGCGTGGTTGCTCAGACCCGAAGTGTCTCGCACCGTCAGCCGTCCGCTGAAGTCCCCGTGGGTCTCGAGGGCGTATCCTCCGTCGTACACGAGGACGGTCACGCCGGAACCGTCGAGGTTGTAGGGCGCGGCCTGGACCGTATTGGCCTGGGTGATGACGCGGTTGGAGTCGTTCAGGGCGACGTCGCCGAGGGGGGGCAGCGGGGGCTCGACCCACTGGACCGCATCCTGGCGGGTGAGCGTGTCGAGCCGCGAGTGGGCGAGCTCGACGACCAGCCCGTTGACCGATTCCAGTCGATCGACGACGAGGCCTCCCAGGCTCTCGACCAGGATCACCCCCTCCTCCAAGGGGACGTCCCTGTGGAACAGGACGTAGACGGCGACCTGCGCTTCTTTGAGGGCGGTGTGTCCAGCGTAGGCCCAGGTCGGAGGCGTGCCGGCGGCGATCAGCGGGTGCTCCTTCCAGCGCTTCTCGATCGGACGAATGGCGAGCACGTCCTCGACCGCCGCGACGCGGCGGGAATCGACGCCGTCACGCGAGACCAGGGCGAAGTACGCGTCGCTGCCCAGGTAAGTCTGCACGGTCAGGCCGGCCGAGCGCAGACGTTCGCGGGTATCCGCGGTCAGGGGACCGTCGAACTGGACGACCAGATGGCTTCCCAGGGAACGGTCCAGGACGGCGGCATTGGAGGCCTGGGCCCCGGTGAAGTTCGTCGTGCCGACGGCGGCCGAGGGGCCCGTCTTCCAGTCGATGGGCTTCTGGGCCAGTTGGGGCGAAGTGAGGCCCAGGAGCGCGGTCAGGACGGTACCCAAGAGCCGCAACCGCGGCTCACAGCGAAGGGGGAGCTTCATGTTGTCGGGTGAAGAGGGGTGAGCCGAGCGCCGGGCGTGGGGCCAGGGGGGGAGGCGCAACGGCGTAGGAAGGCCTTGCCACCTCAAGTATACGCACTTCTGGGGGGCCGTGAGGGGCGAGGGGCCCTCCCAGGGGCCCTACTGCCCGTTTCTTCGCACGGGCCGAAGGGGCTTCCGGGCCTGAAGGACCCTTTTGACCCGATTACGGTCCCGATCCCGGGTTGAACCTGTCCAGCCGAGAGCCCACCATGTCGGCCTTATCTCTGGCAACTGGATCCCTGAAGAAGGAGAGAAGATCCATGCGTAGGCTTTTGAGTGTCGTGTCCCTGACCGCCGTTCTGTTCGCGGTCTCCAGCTGCAACTCGGGTCCCAAGCGCCTTGGGCGCACCTGGGACGACTGGACCAACCAGAAGTACAGCGAGAACGCTTGGCTGCACGGCCTTCTCCTGCAGGACCTCCTGCCGGTCTACCCGATCGTCGGCCTCGTGCTGGGTCTCGGTGATGCGATCATCGTGAACCCGTACTACTTCTGGACCGAGGACGTTTGGGACGGCAAGGGTACGGCTTTCGAGCACGACCAGCCGGATGGAGCCGAGCGCAGTGTCTCGGGCTTCATGGACAAGTAGGATCGTTAGCGTCCAATCTCAGAAGGGCAGGGCACGCGTCGCGTGCCCTGCCCTTCTGCGTTTCCCCCAGCGCCTCTCGTCGGGGCGAGAGGGGCTCTCAGGGAATCCAGTCGGTCGGAAAATCGAGAGGCAGGCGGACGACGTCGAAGAGCTGGGCCACCTTGTCCGTGTTCTGGGCCCGCCCGCGGTTGGCGTACTCCCACACGACCTCCCCCTCCGTCGTGACTTCGAGGGCACGGCCCGGGGTCGTCTCCGCGATGAGCGTGTTTCCGTTGGGTAGACGCTGGACGGCACCGCAGACGCGGGAGAAGAAGGGCTTCTCGGGCGAACCCTCGTACGTCCAGACCAGGGACATGTCGCTCGGGTCGTACTCGAGGACGCGGGATCCGTTCTCTCCTCCCTTGTTGTCGAACAGGATCAGGTTGCCCCCCTCGACGATCTGGGGATCGTGCTGCTCCTTGTACGTGCCGGTATGGGCCCAGACGACCTGCTCGGACTCCATGTCCAAGAGGGCGATGGCATCCAGCATCAAGAGGGACGTGAGCACTCTGCCCTCCTCGAAGGAGGCGTGCCTGGCTGCGTCCTCGGGGCCCAGGATCTCCAGGGTGTTCGAGTGCAAGATGTCCCCGGTGCGGTTCTCGGCCTCATCCCACACGGAGCGGTAGTCGGGCGAGTTCTCGAGGGCCTCGAGCAGCGAGACCTTGCGCAGTTCGTAGCCCTCCGGGCTCAGCACGGAGACGAACTCCTCGATGACCGGTCGCTTCGCGTGCACGCGCGGGATCATCTTGGTGACCCGGGTGAGGACGTAGATCTCCCCGGAAGGAAGCACCTGCAGGTCGTGGTGGGCGAAGTTGTCCCGGGCCCACAGGACCTCGGAGTTCTTGTCCAGCTTGACGATGGCCTTGCCGTCGAAGATGCCGAGGATGTCACCGTTGGGAAACAGGTAGGCCCGGCGCCAGAACTGCGTGTTGGGGTCGGTCTTCTTCCACAGGTTGTTGGGGAAGAGCTCCCAGAAGTCGCATTCCCAGCGGTGCAGCAGGTTGCCCTCCATGTCCATCAGCAGCGCGCCGGCGCTGTGGGCGGAGACCACCAGGTTGAGGCCGGCGTAGCTCCGGGTCGGGTCGTGGGTAAGGATGCCGGAGACCTCCGGGGCTTCGATCTCGCCGTCGGCGTACCCCAGGGCGCGCAGCTTGGCCCAGTCGTCCTCCTCCTGGTCCCGAACCGTGGCCGTGTCCCGCGGGGCTCCGGACCCTTCTTCGTGGCAACCGGCCGCCAGGGGAATCAGGGTCAGGGCGGCCATCCAGGCCCTTCGTCGGGTTGCCATGCGGAACATGGGCACAGACTAAGGAAGCCGTGCGGCTCACGGCAGTCAAAACAGGGCCCCGTGGGTGTCCTGGGCTAAGCTGGGGAAGTTTCTCCCGGTTTCCTGCATTGGCGCCGGGGTCTCGGGGGTGTCCCTGGGTGACGAGATGGCGGAAGCTCCCAACATCTACGCACTGTTGAACCAGGCCGGCTGGATTCAGGACCTCGCGCGCAGCTTGGTGCTGGACCCCAACCAGGCCGACGACGTCGTCCAGGAGACCTGGGTCAGTGCGCTCGAGAAGCGGCCGGATACGAGTCGCCCCGTGCGGGGCTGGCTGGCCACCGTGCTGCGTAGCCACGTGGCCAAGCTGCGTCGGCGCGAGGAGGTTCGCTCGCGGGACGCGGAGCTCGGGCCGGCGCAGGAAGGACCCTCGGCCTTCGAGGTGCTCGATCGAGCGACGACCCACCGGGATCTCGTGGAGGCGGTCCTCCAGCTCGAGGAGCCCTACCGCGGGACGATCCTCCTGCGCTTCTTCGAGCACCTCTCCTACGAGGACATCGCTCGCCGGGATCGCGTGACCCTGGCCGCCGTCAACAGTCGCGTGACGCGGGGGCTGGAGCAGCTGCGTCGGAAGCTCGAGACGGTCCACGGTGGCGATCGTCGAGCCCTCTTCACGGCCCTGGCACCCTTGGTGGGGAAGCCGGCGGCCCTCACCGTTCCCGCCACCGCAGGGGTTTCGTTCATGGGTATTCTGGCAGGTGCAGGTTTCCTGACCGCGGTCGTGACGGCCGTCATCGCTTTCGATGGAGGTTCTTCCTCCGCTCCGGGAGGCACCGGGGCTGCTCTCGAGGCCGAGGAGAGCTTCCTTGCCACGGCGGAGCCCGGGGAGCTCGAGCCCTGGTTCGAGCCCCAGCCCGGCGCCGGGGGTCGCGTGCCGCTGGCTTTCGTGGCCAAGGACGGAGACTGGGTCGCTCACCTCGGGCACACCCTGCTCCAGGATCCCACCCTCGAGAGGCTGAGCCTCAACTCGGGTGCGGGGGATGTTCAGGTCGTGCCCTCCACGGCCGGTCAGATCCTGATCGAGGCCGACATCCGGGCCGACCGCGACGAGGTCGAGGCGCACGAGCTGACCTACGAGTTCTTCGACCACGTCGTGCTCGACCAGAAGGGAGCGCTGCTCGAGGTCAAGGATGCCCACAAGGAGAACGGCTGGTCGGTTTCCCTCACGGTGCACGTCCCCGCCGCCCTCGACGTTCAGGCGAACAGTGGAGCCGGCGCGGTGGTCGTGAAGACAGCACGGGCCAAGGTGCAGGCGAACTCCGGCGCGGGTTCCGTGCGCGTCCTGCTGGCCGAGAAGAGCCTGGAGTCGATCCAGGCCAACTCCGGCGCAGGCGAGGTCGAAGTGCTGGTGGGCTCCGTGCGCGAACGTCTCCTGGCGAACTCGGGGGCAGGTGCGGTGCAGGCCGAGGTGTCCTTCTGGGACTCCCCGGGCAAGGTGCAACTCAACTCCGGAGCCGGGTCGGTCAAGCTCGTCGTGCCGCCCAACGTTGCGGGGACGTTCGATCTGAGGACGAACCTGGGGGACATCGACCTGCCCGATGGCCTGCCCCTCGAGCGCGAAAGCCGGGAAATGGGAGAGGTCGCGCGGGGGCAGGTCGGGCGTGGCGGCGGCCAGTATGCCCTGAAGACCGGGGTGGGGGGCGTCGCCGTGGAGTTCCTCGGGACCGGGGCGAACCGTACGTTCTAGCGGCACCCGGGGCCGCGATCCCCGCGCACCACGTCGACGCTCCGGCCTTCGGAGCTCAGTGACGGACGAGTCCGACGATGTTGACGGTGCGGTCGGGGTCCGAGGGCAGGTTCGTCTTGAAGCGCACCTGCCCTTGGAGCGGCCCGAGGTAGTCCTCGGGGTCGCCGATCAGGACCAGGCGAGTGGTGCCGTCCGCCTGGGCTCGGACCTCGACGCGGATGTCGTCGATCGTGGCCGTGACGACCTCGGCGCTCAGGACCTCGAAGGGCTCCTGGGTCGGGGAGCTGACCACGATCTCGAACTCGAAGGCCTCCTTCGGGTGCACGTGGCCCACCGTGAAGTAGGTCGGCTGGAGGACCACCCCGTCGTAGGCAAAGGCGGCCGCCGAAACCTCGACCCGGTGCTCGATCGGCTCCCCCTCGAGCTGGCCGCTGACGTCGATCAGCACCTTGGCGAAGTACTGGCCCCACTTGACCGTGGGGAGCAGGAAGACCTCGATCTGGGCCTTGCCGTCCTTCGGCGGGCTCAGGATCCTGGCCTGGAGGCTGTCCTGGGTCGTCTCGACGTTGGTGATGGTGAAGTTCGGGTCCTGACACTCGAGCTGGATCACCTGCCTGTGGTCGACATCCCTGCGGGCCTGGCCGAACTGCGCCATGTACGGGTTGCGGCTGACGAAGGGAACGCTGAACGCGGTGATCTTGAGCTGCAGGATCGGTGGCGTGGCGTTCGAACGCACCGTGATCGTCTTGGTCTGGGGGCCCGCACCGATCATGTCCCATTCGACGGCGATCGCTTCTCCGTCGCCGGGACCGAACTCCGTGCGCGGAAGGGTCGTCGTGGTGCAGCCGCAGCTTGCCTTGACCTCCTCGATCACGAGGGTTCCGCCCCCGGTGTTCGTGAAGCCGAACTCCGTCGTGACCGTGGCCGTGTCCGAGACGCGCCCGAAGTCCTGGACGAGCTTCTCGAAGGTCAAGACGGGCTTGCCCGCGGCAGCGGCCGGTTTCGGGGAAGCGGCGGACGGGGAGGAGG
>JAUIEE010000643.1 GCA_030428965.1 bacterium
CTGGGCTTCGTTCGAGCTCCTCGACATCCTGGCACTGTTCGGTCTCCTGGTGGCGATGGGCTTCGTCTTCATCGAGGGCATGTACAAGGAGGAGACGGCCCGAGGCGGCGTCCTGTTCCTCTACCGGGCCATCCAGGGGCCTCTCGAGGGCGATCACCGCTTCACGTTCGGGCAGTCCCTCTACCTGACTCTCCTGATGAGCAGCATGGCTGCTTCGCGTGCCCTCGTCACGTCCATCGACTTGCCCAAGGGGGTCTTTCGGCCCGTCTCCCGCAGGCTGCGGGCCAAGCTCATTTGGCGCATGTCGCTTCTCCAGAACACGGCCTTCGTCGGAACCGCGCTGCTTGTACTGCTCGGCACCGGGGCCGTTCTGAGGTTCTTCTTGGGCTCCGAGCAGGCCTTCCAGCTCTTCCCCCACAGCGTGCGGGGTCTGATCGTGATCTGGATCTTGACGCCGGCTCTGCACTACGCCTCCCTGAGCCGTGGGGTCCGTCCCGTCACCGTGGGCAAGGTGGATTTCACGCCCAAGATTCTCCTCTACGCGGGCATTCTTGCCCCGGTCGCCATCGGGGGCAGCTTCCTTTGGAGTCAGGTCGATGGTTCGAAGCCGCTCGCGATGTCCTTCGCCCTGGCCCTGCTCCTGTTCGCGGGGATCCAGTGGGCCTGGGCCCGTTACCTCGAGCGGTTGCTCGCCACGGTCGATCTGGCCTAGCGCTCAGCGCCCACGACAGGCCCCGGCTCACTCCGTTTTGCGGCGGCTGTTGGCCTCAGTAGTTCTTCGCGAACAGGACGCGGCGCTCGCTGGGCTTGCCGGTCTTGATGCACGCCCCGGGCTCGGGATCCGGACCGTCTCCCGGCAGCGGCAGGCAGCGGATGGTGGCCTTGGTCTCGTCCTTGATGGCGACCTCGGTCTCGGTCGTGCCGTCCCAGTGGGCCAGCACGAACTTGGAGCCGTCGGCGTAGACGTCCTTGAAGTCGTCCCAGGAGTCGATCGTGACGGTTTGCTCGGCGATGCGCGCCTGGGCCCGTTCGAACAGCTCCTTCTGGAAAGCGTCGAGACGGGCGCCGATGGCGACGCCCAGGTCCTGCATGGGCAGGATCTCCTTCTTGGGCTTGCCGCGCTCGTCCAGCTCCGCCAGGCGCATCTTGGTCATCACGCTCTGACCCTGGACGTCGCGCGGACCGATCTCGATGCGCAGCGGGACCCCCTTGCGCTCCCACTCGAAGTACTTGGCCCCCGGGCGCAGGTCGCGCTCGTCCACCTCGACCGTGAGCCCGTCGTCACGCAGCTCGGCGGCGATCCGGTTCGCCGCTTCCATGACCAGGGTCTTCTCCTCGTCCTTGCGGTAGATCGGCACGATGACCACATGGATCGGCGCTAGGCGCGGCGGGAGCACGAGCCCGTCGTCGTCCGAGTGGGTCATGACCAGGGCCCCGACCATGCGCGTCGTGACACCCCAGGAGGTCTGCCACACGTACTCGCGCTCGCCCTCCTTGTTCTGGAACATGACGTCGAAGGCCTTGCCGAAGTTCTGGCCCAGGTCGTG
>JAUIEE010000234.1 GCA_030428965.1 bacterium
AGCTTCACCGCTGACGTCACCAGCGGCCCGGCCCCCCTCGACGTCCAGTTCACCGACACCTCCACGGACGCGCCCACGAGCTGGTCCTGGGACTTCGGAGACGGAAACGGCTCCACCCTCCAGAACCCCAGCCACACCTACCTGGCCGAGGGCAGCTACGCGGTGACCCTGACGGCGACCAACGCCAGCGGCTCCGACTCCTTCACCCTCGGGTCCACCATCGACGTCGATCCCCCGGCACCGGTCGCCAGCTTCACCGCCGACGTCACGAGCGGCCCCGCGCCCCTCGACGTCCAGTTCACCGACACCTCCACGAACTCGCCCACGAGCTGGTCCTGGGACTTCGGCGACGGCAACAGCTCCACCCTCCAGAACCCCAGCCACACCTACCTGGCCGAGGGCAGCTACAGCGTCTCCCTGACCGCCACCAACGCCAGTGGTTCGGACACCTTCACCCTGGGCTCGACCATCGACGTCGATCCGCCCGCGCCCACCGCCAGCTTCACCGCTGACGTCACGAGCGGCCCGGCCCCCCTCGACGTCCAGTTCACCGACACTTCCACGGACTTACCCACCAGCTGGTCCTGGGACTTCGGAGACGGCAACAGCTCCACCCAACAGAACCCCAGCCACACCTACCTGGCCGAGGGCAGCTACACCGTCTCCCTGACCGCCACCAACGCCAGCGGTTCGGACACCTTCAACCTGGGCTCGACCATCGACGTCGATCCACCGGCGCCCACCGCCAGCTTCACCGCCGACACGACCAGCGGGCCGGCCCCCCTCGACGTCCAGTTCACCGACACCTCCACGGACGCGCCCACGAGCTGGTCCTGGGACTTCGGCGACGGCAGCTCCTCCACCCTACAGAACCCCGCCCACACCTACACGACGGTCGGCAACTTCACGGTCACACTGATCGCCACCAACGCCAGCGGTTCCGACTCCTTCACCCTCGGATCCACCATCGACGTGGGAGACCCGCCCCCGACCGCGAGCTTCACGGTCGATGCCACCAGCGGCCCGGCCCCGCTGACCGTCCAGTTCACGGACACGTCGGTCGGTCCGCCCACGGGCTGGTCCTGGGACTTCGGCGACGGCAACACCTCCACCCAGCAGAGCCCGAGCCACACCTACACCGCCGCCGGCAGCTACACGGTCTCCCTGACGGCGACCAACGCCAGCGGCTCCGACTCCTTCACCCTCGGGTCCACCATCGAAGTAGCGCCTCCCCTACCGGTCGCCAACTTCGTCGCGGACCGTTTGATCGGTGCCTTGCCCCTCGCCGTGCAGTTCACGGACCTGTCCACCCAGTCTCCGACCAGCTGGAGCTGGGACTTCGGGGACGGTTCGACCAGCACGCTGCAAAACCCCTCGCACACCTACACCACCGCGGGCCAGTACACGGTGACCCTGGACGTGGTGGGCCCCACGGGAGCCGACTCCTTGACCCGGGTCGACTACGTCTGGGCCGGCATCGTCGTCGGCATCGGCGGCGGAGGCTTCGAGGCCAGCGCCACGGGAGATCCGCCCCTCACCCCCTGGGTCGTCGACCTCGGAACCGAGCACCGCGTACGCCCCGGCCCCGCGTCCAGCGATCTGGGCATGCCCACGGAAGGGACCCAGTGGCTCGAACTCTCGGCCGAAGGTTCGGTGGCCTCCCTGCCGCCGACGAGCCCGGGCGGCATCACCTCTCCCTCCCAGGGCGGTGCCGGGGTCTACCAGACCTTCTTCCTGCCGGAGAACGAGTTCCTCATCAAGTTCGACGCCTCGTTCCTCCTGGCTGGCAACGTCCAGGACGCGGCCTTCAACGACTGGATGAGCGTCGACATCAGCGACGGAACCACGACGGCCAACCTCTTCTACAGGGACTCGTTCTCGGCGTTCGAACGAACCTCCGAGGTCCACGGGCTGCCGATGACCAAGATCGAGCGCGTCGTGGCCGACATCGAGGACCTGTTCCCGACCGCCACATCGGAGACGGCCTTCACCCTGTACGCCTACGTCGGCAACGGCGGGGATGGCCTGACTTCGTCCCGGGGCTACGTGGACTTCATCCGCTGCGAGGCGGGCTCGAGCCTCGAGATCTACGGTTGCGGAGTCAACCCGGCTGGCAGCATGGCCGTATCCGGTTCCGCCACCCTGGGCAGCCAGGTCCTGTTCGACATGGACAACCCCCTGGGAACCCAGTGCGTTGGAACGACCACGGTCAACCTGTACATCACGACCGAGCCCGATCCGCTCTATCCCTGCGGCAGCCTGCGCCCCGGCTTCGGCATGGCGGGCTCCAGCGGGGAGAACCTGGTGGACTGGGGAACCCCGGGACATCGCTTCCGCCGCATTCGCGCCCCCGCGTGGGCCGGCGCCGGCATGCCGACCAGGGTCAGCCTGCGCATCCCCAACATCCCCTCCTTGATCGGCATGGACTTCTACGCCCAGGGGCTGTTCGTCGATTCCAACCCCAGCTGCGGCACGCAGTTCGGTCTGACCGAGGCCGTTCGCATCGTCGTCGGCCCCTAGGGCGCGCTGAGGAATCGAGCTCCCGACGGCCCTCGACCGAGGGCCGTCGGGAGCCGTAGCCTGGGCCAGCGACCCGGAAGAGCGTGAACGACGATTCAACCCCCCGGCCACAAGGGCTTCGGAGGGAGCCGGGGGGGGACCTGGGAAGGTGCATCCAAACGGACGTCGGGTTCGAAGAAGAGAACTGCGGACGGACGAGGGGAGAGTCTCCATGCCCACGAGAGTTCAAACATTCGAGCGCAGTCTGGAGCTCCCTTCCCGAGCCGAAGAGGTCTACCACTGGCACGGACGCCCCGGCGCCTTCACGCGCCTGGTCCCGCCCTGGCAGAGCGTTCGCCTGGAAAGCGCGCCGGCTGAGCTGACGGTCGGAGCCCGCCAGGACATGCGCGTCCGGGTCGGCCCTTTCGGGGTGCGCTGGCGAGCCGAGATCACGGAAGTACGCGAGGGCGAGGCCTTCCAGGACGTCCAGATCTCCGGGCCGTTCGCCAGCTGGAAACACACGCACACCATGCAGCCTTCGAGCACGGGCTCGGTGCTACGCGACGAGGTCGATTACCGCCTGCCGCTGGGGGCCCTCGGACGATGGGTCGCGGGAAGGCACGTTCGACGAGACCTGGAGCGGCTGTTCGCCTACCGACACCGCATCACCGAGCAGGACCTGGCCCGCCATGGCTCCCCGGGGCGCGCAGCGCTGGACGTGCTCGTGACCGGCTCCTCCGGGCTGGTCGGCTCGGCCCTCTGCGCGTTCCTCACGACGGGGGGCCATGGCGTCCGGCGCCTGGTTCGCAGGCAACCGGAAGGTCCGCAAGAGTATCGATGGGATCCGAACACCGGAGAGCTCGACCCGGCCGCCCTCGACGGGGTCGACGCGGTCGTGCACCTGGCCGGAGAGAACATCGCCGCGCGCCGTTGGAGCCGGGATCAAAAGGAGCGCATTCGGTCCAGTCGCATCGACGGGACCCGCAGCCTGGCCGAGGCCATGGCACGCGCCCATGCTCGCCCCGCCACGCTCGTGAGCGCATCGGCGGTCGGCTTCTACGGGGACCGGGGCGAAGCCTGGCTGGACGAAGAGAGCGCAGCGGGCAGCGACTTCCTGGCCGACGTGGCCCAGGGTTGGGAACGAGCAGCCGACGTCGAGGGTGTCCGCTGCGCCCACTTGCGCTTCGGGGTCATCCTGAGCGCCGCGGGGGGAGCCCTGGCCAAGATGCTGCCCCCCTTCCGGCTGGGCGCCGGCGGTCGTCTGGGAAGCGGTCGGCAGTGGATGAGCTGGGTCGCCCTGGACGACGTGCTGGGAGCCATTCACCACGTCCTGTTCACCGAAGACCTCCAGGGCCCGATCAACGTGGTGGCCCCCGAGCCGGCCACCAACGCGGACTTCACCAGGACCCTGGGACGCGTGCTGCGACGGCCGACGTTCCTCCCGGTCCCCGCCTTCGCTGCCCGGGCGGCCTTCGGAGAGATGGCCCAGGCCCTGCTCCTCTCCGGCCAACGGGTCGCCCCGAAACGGCTGGAGGAGTCCGGCTATCGTTTTAGCTACCCGACCCTCGAGGGCGCCCTCCGCCACCAGCTCGGCCTCATGCCCTGAAGGCCGAGGGAAAGCCCCAGATTGCGGCTCGACCGCGAATCAGCCCTCGGGCCCATCGTTGTGGAAGGCTATAACGGTGGCTTCCAACGCAAGGCTTCCGGGTGTCCACACCCGGTTTTCCCTCAACCCAAGGACCCCAACCATGGCCATCATCGAAACCGGCGCCAACGCGCCCGCCTTCGAGCTGGACAGCCATCTCGACAAGAAGGTGAGCTCGATAGACTTCGTGGGCAAGAAGAACCTCTTGCTCGTGTTCTACCCCCTCGACTTCACTCCTACATGAAGCATCGAGATCCCCGGTCTCCATGGACTTCTTGCGAAGTTCGAGGCCGCTGATACCCAGGTCTTGGGTATTTCCGTCGACTCCAAGTTCTGTCACAAAGCCTGGGCCAACAGCTTCGGGGGCATCGACTTCCCGCTGCTGGCGGACTTTCATCCCAAGGGCGGCGTGGCCAAGTCCTACGGCCTGTGGCTCGACGAGGCCGGCATCACCGACCGCGCCACCGTCTTGGTAGGCAAGGACGGCAAGGTCCTGTGGTCGGAGTCCGTGGGCCCCGGCGGCGCGCGTGTTCCGGGCGACCTCCTGGCCAAGGTCCAGGAGCTCTGCGGCTGAGTCGCGCCCCGAGCGTCACCCCAAAAGGGGTCCGCGCACGCCAAGGCGCGGGCCCCTTTTTTTGTCGGTGGTGCGGAGGACCTCGGTCCCTCCCCACCCTTCCCCGACCTGCGGTCGTCCTGGCTGATCTGCGGCACTCGACGACCGGCCTGACTACCCCGATGGCAAAAGCTGGCGGGCCGCAGCTGCCCCCCCTGGACAGCTACGACCCGCCCGCTACGTCTCCCCCTCGGGTCAGGGAAGGACCCTCGGTGACGAGACCTCAACAACCCTAGGCACAGCCGAACATCCCATGCACTGGCGAGCTCACGGGGGCCTGCTGCCGGGCCTTCCAAATCAAGGTCCCGTGGGCGGGGAAGACCCGCCGGCCCCCGATCCCAACGGGAATTCCTGAAGATCCTTGGCCTAGGGCAGGAGGTCCGGGCCCAGCACCAGCCGGTACGCCCGACTCAGCACGGTGGAGCCGCCCACGATGATCCCGCCCTGCACGAAGATCGAGGAGCCGGGGTCAACCGAAGGAAGGGGAAGAGTGAGGTTCACCGCTCCCCCGGCCTGGGTCCACACGGGGCCGTTTTGGGTGGCGGCCGTGGTCAGGTCCACCAGGACCTTGCCAGCGTAGCCGGACGTGGCCGTCCCACAGGGGGCCGCAGGATTTGGGTCGAGGCTCCAGAACAGCACAGTACTACCGCTGGCAGGCCCCGAGGACGGGTAGTCCAGGCTGAACGTAACACTCCCCCCGGGCTGGGGATCCCCCGACACCCACTGGAGTGAGGCCGGATGGGGTCGACACTCGAAGGCCTCCATCCGCGGGACGAAATCGGGGCCGTTGAGGACGACCCAAACCCGATCCAGGCCACCGGTGGCGGGCTGATCCCCCGGCGCACCGACCACCAGGTCGGGCACGCCGTTCCCATCGAGATCCCCGGCCACGGCAAGGGACGAGCCGAAACCGTCGTCCTCGAGGAAGAAGCTGCCGTTGCCCCCCTCGGTAGGACCGACGGCGAGCGATCCGGTGCAGCTTCCCGTCGTGTCCAGGCACAGGTTGCGCGTGCCCCCTTGCCCCGTAGTCCAGTCCTGGGCTCCCGGAGCGCCGACGGTCAGCATCTGGTCACATTCCCCCGAGCCCATCGCTGCCAAAGCCGCTCCGAAACGGTCGCCGGGGCTCCGGGGCCCCCCGTAGCCTGCGCCGACAATGGAGTGAGCCGTGGCCGTTCCGTTCGTGTTCATCCATAGGATCCAGACGTCCCCTCCCCCCGTGGCTTCGGGAGCTCCAACCGCCAGGTCGGGGACCTGGTCGCCGTTCAGATCACCGCTGTCCGTGAGCAAACCGAGCTTGGTGATCGAACTGCCGAACCCGCCGTGAATCGCGGAATCCTGCAGGTAGCTCGTCTTCACGGACAGGGTCACGTTCCACTGGGAGTCGAGCAGCAGCACCCAGATGGCTCCATAGTCGGTGCCCCCGTCGTCGCAGCCGGGAGCTCCGACCACGAGGTCGCCTCTTGTGTCCCCGTCGATGTCTCCGGGGAAGGCGACAGCACCCCCGAACCCATCGCCCAGGGCGAGCGTGCCTCCAAAACCGCCGGTACCGCTCGCGATGCGCTCACGCAACACCAGCACGAGGTTGATCGGATCCAATGAGAAGACATAGATCGCTCCCTTGCCCTGGTCTTCGCCCGGCGCCCCCACGGCACACTCGGGCCAACCGTCTCCGTCCGTGTCGCCCATGTGCACGATGGACGAACCGAAGCCGGCCCCGGCCGTTGGAGTCACTCCGCTAGGAAGTACCAGCGGTTTACCGAAGTTCACCTTACCGGGCGATGGATTGGGTACGGACTCGACCGAGAGGACCCAGAGCTCACCGAAGTCAACTCCGCCCACGGAGGCGTCGGGAGCTCCGACCAGGACCTCGACACCTCCGTTTCCCAAGAGATCCCCAAGGCTAGCCACGGCCCGGCCAACGCCAGAGTTGGCGGGCAGAGAGCTAGCGGAGGGGGGGAAGGTCTGGACGGCCGCTTCATCGAAGTGGGGACAAAGGACCTGACCTGCGAGCGGCCACGCGAACAGAGTCCAGATAGACGCACAGACGCCGAACCGAGTAACGAACTGCATGCAGAAGTCCTCCCTGCGCGCTTGGAAGCGCGCTCTGGAGAAAAAGCCCTTCCGAGAAGGACTGACGGCCTCCGGACTCCTCCTTGGAGCCCGAAACTGCAGGGGCAGGACTCACCGATGGGAATCACGACGCGAAAAACGGGAAACTTCGGTTGGGATCGCCACTGGGGGGGTCTTTCCCAGCGAGATGCTTCAGAATCGATTCCCTTGAGGACGGACGCCTCGTCCCCCGTGGCCCCAGGGAGGGCCCCAGCGATGAAAGCCACGCTTCACATCGACGATGCCGCACAGCGCGCGCTCACGAAGTTCCTTTTCGACTTCGATGCGGGCAAGGCCCCTGACCCCGAGGTCTACGCCCAGCAGTGCCCCGACGAGGAAAGCCGCGCCAAGTTCCGTCTAGCCCTGAAGCAGTATCCGCACCTCTCGCGTCTCCTCACCCAGGGCCGCATGCGCCGTGAGAGGATCGGTCCCTACAGGGTCGAGGGAAGGCTCGGCCGCGGCGGTATGGCGGAGGTCTTCGAGGTTTGGGACAACGACCTGCAGCGCAGCCTGGCTATGAAAGTCAGCGACGACGTCCGCATCAACGAGGACGGCAGCATTCCCCCGGGCATGGAGAGCCGGGTGGCCCGCTTCCTCCAGGAGGCCCAGATCACAGGCCAGCTCCGGCATCCAGGAATCGTTCCCATCCACGAGCTGGGCATCGACGGGAGTGGACGCTTCTACTTCACCATGCAGCTGATCGAAGAGGACACGCTCGCTCGTGTCTTTCGGAATCGCCAGGAAGGGAAGAGCTCTTGGAGCGACATGCGCATCATCGAGATCCTGTTGCGGGTCTGCGACGCGGTCGACTTCGCCCACGCCCAGGGAATCCTCCACCGGGATCTGAAGCCCGGAAACATCATGGTGGGCCAGTTCGGGCAGGTCTACGTGCTCGACTGGGGCCTGGCCAAGTTTCTCAACCCCGAGGACGCTCTCTTCCTCGGCAGTCGCCTGGACCTCGCCCCGGACGGTTTCCGCGAGGAGGGCTCGGGTCCCGCTCCCTCCGACGAGCTACGTCCCCTGACGCGAGACGACCAAGTGCTCGGTACGTTGGCCTACATGTCGCCCGAACAGGCCAAGGACCGCGAGCATGTGGGTCCC
>JAUIEE010000235.1 GCA_030428965.1 bacterium
CAGGGTGAAGACCGAGATGAGCGAGACGCTCCCGTCACCGGTGTTGCACACGAAGATGTCTTCGTTGGTCGACTCCCACGCGATTCCGGTCGGACCGTTGCCCACGGTGACCTGGCGCACGACCTTGTGGAAGGTCGAGGAGGTCGGGTTCGTGTCGATGATCGAGACGACGTCGGCCCCCTGGTTGGTCACGGCCAGGAGCTCCAGGTTGGGAGACATGGCCAGGGAGGTCGGGTCGGGAAGCTGGATGCGATCGACCACCGTGAAGCGGTTCGAGTTGAGGACCGTCACCTCGCTGCGCACGCGGTCGACCACGTAGAGGAAGTGCCCGATCTGCTGGCGCTGCATGTACTCGCGGCACGAGGTGATCTGCTGGGCGGGCGGCGCCGGGCCGAGGAAGAAGGCGTTCTGCTCGGTCGCCAGGAGGCTGTCGGGAGCCGTCTGGGTCAGCGGGTTGCCGAGGGGGTTGCCACCCGGGGTCAAGAGGTTCGTGAGTCCCAGGCCGGCCGGGTCGACCACGGGGGTGATGGCCGCCAGCACCGTGGTGGGCTCCTGGGCCGCGATCAGGGGATCCAGGCACAGGGGCGGGAAGACGAGGCGCGGAGGGTTGGGGTGCGGCGACCAGTTGGCCAGGTTGCCCGCGCCGCGTTCGTCCTTGAAGTTGAAGTTGTTCGTCTGGGGGTAGATGGGAGCCGTCGTGTTGGCCCCGCCCGTGCCGACCTGGATGCGCTTGAAACCGGTCGAGGCGCAGATGTTGCCGCCCCCGGACTGACAGCCGTTGGGGTCGGCGTTGTTGAACACGATGTCCAGCGGGTGACCCAGCGCCATGTCGCCGGCCGACTCGATCGTGGGAGAACGCGCCACCAGGCTGTTGAGCTGGCTGTCCTTGGTCAGGCTGAAGACCCCCTCGGACCCGCCATCGAACGTGCAGGTCCCGGGAACGAGGAACGGGATCAGGCTGGAGCCCTGCAGGACGAGGTTCGGGTTGTTCGGGTAGTTCGAGTTGCCCCGGGTGACCGGGTTCTCCTCGTCGTAGGTCGGGTTGCCAGTGCCGGCTCCGAACCCGTTGAGATCCACCACGGAAATGCCCGGGTTGCTTCCGCCCCGGGCCACGTAGATCGTGTCGGGGGTCACGGGAGCGTTGACCAGACCGGGCCCTTCCCCGGTGATGAAGGACGTGCTCGGGTTCAGGGTGTTCATGTTGCCGGGATCGGCCAGATCCATGAACTGGTCGGCGTTGACCACGATCCGAACTTCCGAGAAGTCGCCGCAGCTGATGCCCGTCGCGTTGGGGCCCGAGCCCGGGAAGGTGTAGGAGGGGATGATCTCGACCCGCGAGAGGTCGAAGATCGAAAGCAGGCCGACGTGGTAGGGAACCTCGACCGTGGCGGTGGCCGGCCCGAACATGACCTGGATGGCCGAACCCATCGAGGGCGGGTTGTCGAGGTTGAGCTCGCCCAGTCCGCGGATCTGCACCGGCTCGGAGAACTCGACGACGATGTTCGTCTCGGGGTCCACGCCCGGTTCGCCGTTGCCGGGGATGATCACGGGGACCTGGGTTTGACCGGAGACGGCCACCTCGGGCGCCACGTTGTCCGGACCGACGGTAGCCGAGCCCAACCCCTCCTGCTCGAGGCGGTTGTTGTTGCGGGCGCGAACCTCACGCGTCATGCGAATGCGGATCTGAACGCCGATGGGAAAGGTCTCGTAGGTCGAGAGGTCCCCGTCCGCGTCCGGGATGAAGACGAACGTCTTGGGATCGACGAGCTCCCCCGCACCGGCGAAACCGACCGTACTGTCGGTGCCCGGGAAGCCCAGACCCGGCAGACCGGCGATGGCCCCGTTCGCCACGGGCTTGCCGTTGCCGTCCCGCGTGACCCACTGCTCCAAGAGCAGCTCGGTCGGGTTGGCGGGGTCCTCGGCTCCGTAGGTGAAGCCGCCGATGAACGCACGCCCGGGGATGCGCGTCGTGGCCCCGGTCAGGGGATCGACCGCGAGCACGGTGATCGTCCCCGTCAGGTTGTTGTTCAGTCCACCACCGACCGATCGATCGAGGATCGACTCGATGTCGAGCTCCTGGGAGAAGCGCGTGTACAGGAAGTGGTTCCCCGGATCCCCGTTGGGGAGGATGGGCTGGGTCGGCCATTCCGGCGGCGGGAAGATCGGGTTGGCCGCGTTCACGTTGGCCACCAGGGCGTCGACCGTCGTCAGCTCGACGACCTGGCTGGTCGGGTTGCCCTGGGAGTCGACCCGGAAGGTCTGGTGCGGAAGCATTTGCCCGAAGCCGTTCGAGGTCTGGACGATCGTCAGTCGAGCGGACGATCCCCCGCTCCCCCCTCCGCCTCCGCAGGCGGGGAGGAAAACCGAAACGAGGCCGAAGAGGAGCAGGGCCGAGCGTTGATTCATTGGGCTCGTGAAGGGTTCGGGGACAAGGACCAGGGGGTGCGGCGGCGCGGTCGCGTTCCGAGGAGGCACAGGCCCAGGTGAACAACCTGCGTGCCCGTTGGCGCTCCAAGTTGGCGCTACGTCGGAACCGGAGTCCTTATAGATTGTCAGACAAGAGGTTACGAATCGAAACGAGCCGATGGGTCATTTCTTCGCAGCCCGTTGAGGTGCGGCTTCGAAGGGGACGGCGTGCGGGTTTGCACGCCCTCCCCCGGCGAGGATTCACCCCCTGGAATCGAGGCGACGCCCAGTCTAGATGGGCCGGGGGGGGTGTCAAGACGGCCGAGCCCCTCACCTCACGGCACCTCCCAGGGCCTGAAAACGACGTGCTCCGGGACCCGGGAAGCCCTAGGCTCGGGCCCATGGCCCCCCATGACTCCATCGTCAACCAGGAGGCCTTCTCCGACGCCCCGGAACCTGCCCTGACGGCCCCTGTGGCCACGCCCCGGGACCGGGAGCTGGAGAATGCCCTGCGCCCCCGTCGCCTGAGCGAGTTCGTCGGGCAGTCCCGAATCGTGGACAACCTGCGCATCGCCCTGGAGGCCGCCCGGGGACGAGGCGAACCTCTCGACCACGTCCTTTTCTCGGGCCCCCCGGGACTGGGCAAGACCAGTCTGGCCCGCATCCTCTCCTCGGAGCTCGGGGTCGAGCTCCACGCGACCTCCGGACCCGCCCTCGAGAGACCCCGGGACCTGGTGGGGATCTTGACCCACCTCAAGGAACGGGACGTCCTGTTCATCGACGAGGTCCACCGCATCCCCGCCGCCGTCGAGGAGTACCTCTACACGGCCATGGAGGACTACTCGGTCGACTTCACCCTCGACCAAGGCCCCAACGCGCGCATCCTGCCCCTCACCCTGGCGCCCTTCACCCTGGTGGGAGCGACCACGCGCGAGGGCCTTCTGTCCGCCCCCTTCCGGGGTCGCTTCGGCCTGATGGAGCGGCTCGAGGCCTACCCCCCCGAGGACCTGGTCGCCATCCTGTTGCGCTCCGCGGGGCTGCTCCAGCTCGAGATCGAAGACGCGGCCGCGCGCATCATCGCGGAGCGCAGCCGTGGCACCCCGCGGGTGGCCAACCGGTTCCTGCGTCGGGTGCGCGACCTGGCCCAGGTCTCCAAGATCCGACGCGTCGATGCACCCCTGGCCGCCGATGCGCTCCAGCGGCTGGGCGTCGACGAGAATGGGCTGGAGTCCCTCGATCGCAGGATCCTCGCCTGCCTGGCCGCGGGAGAAGGCCTGCCCGTCGGCCTCAAGACGATTGCCGCGGCCGTCGGTGAGACCGAGGACACGATCGAGGAAGTGTTCGAGCCTCACCTCTTGCGCACCGGGCTGATTCAAAAGACGTCCCGCGGAAGAATGATCACAGGTCGGGGGCGACAGGCGATCGGCCTTTCCCCGGGTGAAGGGCCGCAGGTCACGCCCAGCCTGTTTCCCCAGTGACCGACCTCTTCCCCTTCCAGGTCGAAGCTCGCTGCCCGGACACCCGCGCACGCTGCGGCCGCCTCGGTACGCCGCACGGAAGCGTTCCCACCCCCCTGTTCATGCCCGTCGGTACCCGCGGAACGGTCAAGGGCATCCTGCCGGAGCAGCTCGAGCGCATCGGGACCCACGTCGTCCTGGCCAACACCTATCACCTGCACCTGCGCCCGGGCGCCGACGTGGTGCGCGAGCTCGGCGGCCTGCACGCCTTCATGGGCTGGGACCGCCCGATCCTGACCGATTCCGGCGGCTACCAGATCTTCAGCCTGCGCGACATCACGCACATCGACGAGGACGGAGCCACCCTGAAGTCGATCGTGGACGGCACCCCGATCCGCCTCACGCCCGAAGCCACGATCGAGATCGAGCATGCCCTGGGGGCCGACATCATCATGGCCCTCGACCACTGTCCCGCCGATCCGACCCACCGCATCGACGTCGAGATCGCCACCGAACGCACCACCCGCTGGCTGGAACGCTGCGTGCACACGTGGCGCGACTCCGGCAGTGAACAAGCCGGTCAGGCCCTGTTCGGCATCGTCCAGGGAGGTGCCTTCGAAGACCTGCGCAGGCGCTCCCTGGAGGCCACCCTCCAGCACGATCTCCCCGGCTACGCCATCGGAGGCGTCTCCGTCGGAGAGGAACGTTCCCAGAGCCTGAAGGCGGTGGAGTCGTGCGCCTCCCTGCTCCCCGAAGACAAGCCGCGCTACCTGATGGGCGTCGGGACGCCGATCGACTTCCTCGACATGATCGCCAAGGGAATCGACCTGTTCGACTGCGTAACGCCCACGCGACACGGCCGCAACCACCAAGCGTACACGTCCTTCGGACGCATCAACCTGCGCAACCAGCGCTGGCGCACGGACCGCTCTCCCCTGGACGAGTCCTGCGACTGTCCGACCTGTGCGCGTTTCAGCCGAGGCTACCTGCGACACCTGGCCCAGACGGGAGAGATGCTGGCCGGCATGCTGCTCTCCGTTCACAACGTGCGCTTCTTCCATCGCCTGATGGAAGATGCGCGCGCCGCCATCCGGAGAGGCACCTTCGGCGAGTTCATGGCCCGTACGAAAGAAGCCCTCGGGGCCTCCGAAGCTCAGCGCTGCCGGTAGTCCGGACAGCGCGTCGCGTTCGGGCGTTCGGGACGACGGCAGGCGTTGCCGTAGTCGTACTTGCAGGTGTCGCACAGGGGCCGTCCCCCGGGGATCACGCTGCGTAGGAAGGCCCAAATTCGCTTGAGGAAAGACATCCTGGCTCGATTCTACGCGGCCGAAGCCCGATCGTTTCGGTCCGGGATGGTTCCCGCTGGAAAAGGCCGGCCGCTATCGTCCGGCCAGGACCTCGATCCGGCGCACTTCCAGGACCGGCAGAGATCCGGCCCCTTCCAGGCCCAGCAGCTCGCTGCCCTGCACCCCGACCTCGAAACCGGAGAAGACGTCCAGGTCGTAACGACCGCTCGCGCACACGAGCTCGGCCGTGGTCTCCCCGCCGAAGCGAACGAAGAAGCGCGGAACGCCGTCGGTCGAGAGCTGACGGACCAGAACACCCCGCTCCTGGAAGATCGCGCCCAGGGGATCCTTCGCACGGCTGCGCTCGACCACGTCGCGCTTGCGCTCCTCGTACTGCTCGGCCTGACGCTCCTGTTGCTCGGTCAGTTCGTCCCGCAGGGCCTGGGCCTCCTCGTGGAAGTCCACCACCTGCAGCTGGTGACGCGCCTCGACCGCGGTCGGCCCCGAGGGATTCAGAGCCAGCACCGCGTTCAGGGCATCGCGCACGGACTGGTAGTCCGGCTGCTGCTTGTTCGTCTCCGCCTCGAGCAGATCCCGGGCGCGCAGGAGAGCCTCGGAGGCCTGCTCCCTCGCCTGGGTTTCCTGGGCCTTGGCCTCGATCACCTTCTTCTCCTGGGGCAGCCGACCGGCCAACTCGCCCAGGGCTGCTTCCCAAAGGGCGTCTCCGGCCTCGCCCTTCGCCAGGGAGACGAAGTCCGTGGCCGAGAGAAAGCCGCGCACCCCGGGCGGCGACCAGACCTTCGCCCAGCTCTCGGCCAGCTCTTCGCCGGGATTCTCGAGCTCGATCAGGCGCACACGGTCGCCGGCGTGCAGGCGCTGAGGCAGCGGGAAGCTGTTCACCGCACTCGAGGGACGCGGACGGATGTTGACCGCGTTCTTCGTGACCTCGAAGACATCGGCCTCCTCGGTCGGCTGCAGGTAGCGGCCGAAGACCCACACGGGCATGCCTCCGGGCATCTCCACCTCGAGCCAGCCGGCCGCCTCGCGATGCACGGTGACGAGGGTGCCCTTGGCAGGACGCGTGATCTCGACCCCCGTCTTGCCCGCCAGGTTGCGAACGACCGCCCCGTCGCGGGCGATGCGTCCGTAGCGCAGGGCGGTGTCCTTGCTCCCGTCGGCGGACTGGGCCTGGAGCGGCCCTCCGAGCGTGAGAAAGAGGGCGCCGAGAGGGGCCAGGGCGGGCGGGCGGAGCATGCTTTGAATCATCGTTGTCACTCTCGGTCTCTGCCTCGAGAAGAAGGGCTTCGCCCCGATCCTAGTCATCGCCCTGGCCCACTTCCATGAAGCGGGCCTCGTTTGCGCTGCCCCTGCGGGGTGAGCCGGGCTACCCTCCCCCGACGGGCCTCGCGCCCTGCCCCATGGACGACGCCGCCGCACACTTCCCGTACATGTTCTGGGCCCGCAACGAAGCCCAGGCCTCGGCCCACTGCCTGTCCCAGTCCGGAATGCCCATCGCCCGTGCGGCCCTCGCGGCCGCCGGCGAGCTGGACCTCTCCACCCCCCCGCTCGTCCCCCTGGCCACCCTGGAGGGACTCCTCGCCCAGCGCCTGGGCATCGATCCCCAGCGCGTGATCGTCACCCTGGGGACCACGGGGGCCATGCACCTCCTGGCCTGGCGCTTCTTCCCGAACTCCCGGGTCGTGACCGAGCTCCCGAGCTACGAGCCCTTCCGGGCTCTTCCGCGCGTCTTCGGAGCCCAGCTGCGGGTTGTCCCCCGGCGCCATGAACAGGGCTGGAGGCTCGCGGCCGTCCAGCTGGCCAAGGCCCTGCACGGCGCGCGCCGCGGACACCTGTTCCTCTCCACGCCCCACAATCCCACCGGCCAGCGCGCTACCAGCGAGGAGCTGCGCGAGCAGGCCGCCCTGGCCGCCGATCACGACGGCGTGCTGATCTCCAACGAGGTCTACCTGGAATTCGCCGACCCCCTCGACCGCAACCCGGCCGCCACCCTGGCCCCCAATGCAATCTCCATCGGGAGCCTGACCAAGGCCTACGGGCTCGGTCCCCTGCGCGTGGGCTGGATCGTCCTGGGGGAAGGACTCGTCGGAGAACGCGACCGGCTCATGGACCTGGCCTTCCTGAGCTATGTGGACCCCCCCACGCCCTCCCTGGCCCTGGCGCTGGCCCTGTGGGAGAGGCTCGAAGAGTTGCGCGGCGCCTACGCCCTCTTGCAGCGCGACAGCCGACCGATCCTGGTCGACTGGCTGGCGGCCTGCGAGCGACTCGAGGGTGAGCTCTTCCCCGTGGGGCTGCACGCCTTTCCCCGCGTACGTGGTGTCGACGACACCCGCGGGTTGCAGCGTCGACTGAGCGCCGAGTTCGGAGTCGACGTGGTGGCCGGTGAGTTCTTCGGCCTGCCGGGTCACCTGCGCATCGGATTCGGACTCCCCCCCGACGCCTTGCGCAAGGCCCTCGATCGCTTCGGCGACCGCATCGTCTTCCCCCTCCACGACGCCAGCGGCGGGGTCGTCGGCCTCGTCGGTCGCCAGATCGACGAGTCGAAGCGCGGCGCTCGCTGGACCACGCTCCCGGGTCCCGTGGCCGGTCTCTTCAACCGCCAGGCCCTCGCCGCCGGCCACGACTCGGTGATCCTCGTGGAGGGATGCTTCGACGCTCTCGCCCTCGAGCAGGCCGGAGCAGATCATCCGCTCCGGACGGTTGTCCGGGCCCAGTTGCGCGGCGACGACCTCGAGCAGCGGGGCGGTCAGGTTGGCGACGACCAGGGGTGCGAGGGGTGGCAGGCCCCGGCGCAGGT
>JAUIEE010000236.1 GCA_030428965.1 bacterium
TGGCAGGAGCAGAACTCCACCCAGAGCCAATCGGGGGTCTACGGCCAGAAGCTGGACTCCGGCGGAGCGCGTCAGTGGACCGACGACGGCATGGTCGTGGTCCCCCTCAGCGGCGATTCGATCACCCAGGTTCGGACCCTCGTCTCCGGCTTGGGGGCCTTCGCCTTCTGGAACCGCGCGCCCAGCTTCGGCAGCGACGAGCTCCTGGCCGCCAAGCTCGGCGCCACCGGATCGCTGCTGCTTGCCCCGTTCTCCTTCGCCACCACTCCCAGCGGCAAGTCCCGTCTCGCGGCCGTGCGCAGCTCCGGCGGCGCACAGGTCCTGGCCTGGGGGGACGATCGCCTCGATGCGGGCGACATCCTGGGGCAGAGGATCAATCAGGACGGAACCCTGGGCCCTTCTCCCCCCAGCGTTCCGGCCCCGGGTGCGCTGATGCTCGGCGCGGTGCTGCTGGGATTGGGAGCGCGCAGGATCCGACGCCGGTGATGGAGGCCGCCCGGCGCCTCCGCACGGTCGTCGAGGTCGCCATGCGCTCCCTCGCGCCTCTCTCCGACGAACAGGCCGCCTCGGCCCCCCGGCCGGGGAAGTGGTCCCCCAAGCAAGTGATCGGCCACCTGATCGACTCCGCCTCCAACAACCACCAGCGCTTCGTGCGCGCGCGCTTCCAAGAAGACCTCGTCTTTCCCGGCTACGATCAGGACGCCTGGGTCGACGCCCAGGGCTACGCCGATTCCCCCTGGTCCGAGCTGCTCGCGCTGTGGTCCGGCTTCAACCTGCACCTGGCCCGGGTGATGGAGAGCACGCCCCTCGAAACGCTCGAGACACCACGCGGCCAGCACAACCTGGACCAGATCGGCTGGGAGGAAGTTCCCAGGAGTCGCCCGGTGACCCTCGAATTCTTCATGCGAGACTACGTGGGACACCTCGAACATCATCTCGCCCCTCTCGTGCCCGACCTGCGCTAGGGAAGAGGAGCGGGCGCAGCTACCCGGTCACGAAGGGCTCCGTCTCGGCCGTCAAGCTGCCTCCGTCCACCTCCCCGGTGTTCACGGTCCCGGCCCGTTCGACGAGCAGGATCCGGCACTCCTCGGCCGCGTAGGTCATGTGCTCGACGCCGCGCGGCACGACGTGCAGCTGTCCGGGTCCGAGCCGCACCGTGCGATCGCGGTAGCGCACCTCCAGTTCACCGCTCTGCACGAGGAAGAGCTCGTCGGTGTGCTGGTGGCTGTGCCAGACGAACTCTCCCCGTACCCGGGCGAGCTTGACCACCTGATCGTTGACGTGGGCCACGCGACGGGGCGAGAAGACCTGATGGAAGGTCCCGAAGACCCGCTCGAGGTCGACGGCGGCATCGTGGTTCTGGAGCTGCATGACGGCCCTAGGGCTCGATGGCCAGGGAGACCACGTTGCTCACGAAGCTGAAGCGCGCAGCGGTGGACTGGACCTGCGCCGCGCCTGCTCCGGAAGCAGCGGGCGGAGCGGCGTCCCAGACCAAGAAGGCGTGGTGCACCGTGGCGCCGGCCAAGAACAGCGCGGATCCGGGCGGAACCGTGAGCTCGGCCGTGGCCCGCCCCTGGGAGTCGAGGGTCCCGTTGGAAGCGGACAGGGGCGATGCGCTTCCTCCGCCGAAGGCCAGGCGCGTGTAGGCGTCCACGTTCAGCGGAACGCGCAGGTCGCCCAGGCGGAACCCGGGCGTCGTCCCGCTCGTCGTGCCCAGGAGAAGGTAGCGCTGCCCCGCCCGAGCGATGCCGGCGTCGAGACAGAAGGCCTGGGACCCCCCGCCACTCGCCGAGAGCGAGGACGGTGAAGCCGAGAGCTGATTCGCGCACTCGTCGGGCCTCCCGTCGGAGTTGGCGTCCAGGCTGACCCCGTCGGCGATGTCGCACTCGTCGGGCGCTCCGTTCGCGTTGCAGTCACAGCTCGCGAGGGTGGCGAGATCGATCGCGTCCTCCGTACCGTTGCCGTTGCAATCGAAGCCCGCATCCTCCGCATCGGGAATCCCGAAGCCCTGCACGAAGAGAGGGTCCGGCGCCGAGTTGGCCTGGAAGTATTCGCCGGTGCGGAACAGGCGCTGGCGGAACTGCCCCACGGTCCAGTCCGGGTAGGCCTCCATGAGGCAGGCCACCAGACCGGCCAGGAGCGGGGTCGAAAGGGAGGTCCCGTTCACCGCGGTCGTGCAGCCGACGTCCGTGAAGGCGCACACCGTCGCCGTCGAGACGCCCCAGGCCAGGAGCTCGGGCTTGACGCGTCCGTCCGCGGTCGGACCGTCCGAAGAGAACCCGGCGATGGTTCCCACGGAGTCCACCGCTCCCACCGTGATGACCTCGAAGGCATCCGCCGGCGCTATCAAGGCGGAGGTGGCCGCGCTGGCGTCGTTGCCGCTGTTGCCCGCCGCGGTGAGGCACACCATTCCGTTGGCCGTGGCCACGTTGACGCACATCGTCGTCACCGCGGTCAGGCCATCGAGATCCGCCTGGGTGTACCAATCGATGTAGCCCAGGGAAGAGGTCGCCAGGTCGGCCCCGTTGTTCTCCACGAACTCGAGGCCCGCCACGTAGAAGTCCTCCTCCTGCTGGTACTCGTTGCTGACGTCCTCGGTCTTGGCCAGCACGTAGGAAGCGTCGTAGGCAGCCCCCACCAGAGTCCCGGGCTGGTAGGCCGCGAGGGTCCCCAGGATGTAGGTCCCGTGGGAGTGCTGGTTGGAAGGATCGCCGGCCTCGATTCCGGTGTTGCCGTCGTCGTCCACGAAGTCGTACTCCGCCAGAACGTTCACCACGTGACCACTCTGGTTGAACGCTTCGTGGCCGCGGTGGAAACCGGTGTCGAGCACCCCGATCACGATTCCGTCCCCGGTGTAACCACGCCCGTGCACCGCAACCAGATTGAGCTGCTCCAGCTGGGCCTCGCTGGCACCGTAGAAGGCTCCGGCCCTCGAGAGGCTCGCATCCTGCAGCGGCACGTCGACCTGCACGGAACTCTCGACGCCGTCGACGAGCACCCCTCGTCGCACAGGTTCGATCCGATCGACGTAGGGCAGGCGCTCGATCTCCCGGAACTGCGCCAGGGAGCCGCGCACGCTGATCGCGTTCAGCCAGCGGCTCTCGACCGACAGCTCCGCTCCCGACGCCAGGACCCCGCGCACGTAGTCCGCTGCCAGGGGCAGGTCGCGTTCATCGACCAGGGACGCAGCGCTACGTCGGCGGCTGCGGCGTTCCAGGGCCCGCGGTGTCAGCGCCTGGGCGGCCTCGAGCAAGGCCGCGTTGCGCGCGGTCTCCCCGAAGACGCCTTTGTCTCCGAAGAAGACCCAGCCCTTCATGGGGCCGTGTTCTTCCAAGAGACGCCGCATGTGGGCGTGCAGCTTCGGAGCTCGGAGAGAGACCGTGCCCTGGGGGACCGCAGGGACAGCGAGGAGACAGAGGAAGGGAAGGAGGCGGATCGCTCGTCGCATGGGAGGGATCGGAATCTTGGTCGAGAAGGGAAAGCTCCAGTCTAGGCTCCTTCCGCCCTCCCCGCTGGGGCCTTCTCGGGAAGCGGCCTTTCTCTTGGCGGGCGCGCACCCCGCAGCACAGCTAGAATGGGACCTGGAGACTCGGCCCGATCCCGCCACGAAGTTCGATGAGCTCAACGTCCCGTCCTGACCCGGAATCCTCTCGCGAGCCCCGTTCGGTGCTCGAGCACCTGAGCGGCGTGACCGAGGGCACTCCGCGCATCCTCTTGAGGGAGGGCGAGGAGGGGGAAACCGGCACGCGCTTCGTCGACTCCCAGGCCTGCGGGCACCTGGCCCCCAAGGGTCGCGGCAACTACGAGATTCACGGCGAGATCGCGCGCGGGGGCATGGGGCAGATCATCAAGGCACGCGACACCGACCTCGGCCGGGAAGTCGCCATCAAGGTGCTCGATCGCGAGCTCTCGCGGAGCCCCTTCGCCCTGCGCCGCTTCATCGAGGAGGCCCAGATCGGCGGTCAGCTCCAGCACCCGGGAGTCGTGCCCGTATACGAGCTGGGCATGATGAAGGACGAGCAGCCCTACTTCGCGATGAAGCTCGTCAAGGGGCGCACCCTGTCCGCCTTGCTCGAACAGCGCAAGCACCCCGGCGAGGACCGCCGCCGGCACCTCGCCATCTTCGAGTCCGTTTGCCAGACGGTGGCCTATGCCCATTCCAAGGGAGTCATCCACCGTGACCTCAAGCCCGCCAACATCATGGTGGGCTCCTTCGGCGAGGTGCTGGTCGTGGACTGGGGGCTGGCCAAGGTGCTCGGACAAGGGGGAATCGAGGACGAGAAGCGTGCCCAGCATGCGAACCCGACCGTGATCGAAACCGTGCGCAGCGGACCGGGGTCCGCCGGCTCCGATTCGATCGTGGGGTCGGTGATGGGCACGCCCGCCTACATGCCCCCGGAGCAAGCCCTGGGGGAAGTCGAGCGCATGGACGAGCGTTCCGACGTGTTCGCCCTGGGCGCCATCCTGTGCGAGATCCTCACCGGTCAGCCGCCCTACGTCGAAACCGAAGAAGAGCGCGTGGTCGTCCAGGCCGCCCAGGGTCGCCTGGAGGCCGCCCGGGTTCGCATCGATTCGGCGCCGGGGGACGAGGAGCTCAAACGACTGTGCTTGGAGTGCCTCACTCCGGCCCCGGCCCCTCGCCCGCGCAGCGCCGAGGAAGTCGCACGAAGGGTGCACGAGTACCTCTCGCGCCTGGAGGAGAAGGCCCGTGTCGCGGAAGTGGAAGCCGCCGAAGCCCGGGTTCGCGCCGCGGGCGAACGCCGGGCGCGACGGTTGACCCTGGGCCTGGCTCTGGCCGTGGTCACGGCCCTGGTCTCCGGCACCGGGGCTTACCTCTGGTTGGAGAACCAGGCCCGCGAGCGCCGCAGCGACCTTCAGGCCAGCTTCGAGGAAACCCAGTCTCGGGTCCTGGCGCTGCAACAGGAAGGTCGCCTGGAAGAAGCCCTCCAGGTCGCGGAGGTGGGGCTCGCCTCGATCGAGGATGCCGACGACGCGAGCCACGCCATGCTGCGTCAGGCTCGACAATCCGTAGGAAACGCCCGGGATCTGATCGAGGGAGCAGACGAGCGGGCAGCCCTGGAGGAGCGCAACGCCAAGCTCGTGCGCGAGCTGGAGGAGATCCGCCTGGATCAGGTCGTGGCCTGGGTGGACCGGCAGTTCACCGGCTTCGAGCAGCGCTTCTCCCAGGCGTTCGTCGACTACGGCGTCGACCTGCGCGAAGAGGACCTGGTGGACGAGCTCCAGGTCTTGCGCGAGAGCGGGATCGCCTCGCAGATCGTGGCGGCCCTGGACGACTGGGCCCTCATGCGCCGCTCCAGCATGTCGGATCCCTACGAGGGCGAGAAGCTGACCATGATGGCCATGGACCTCGACCCCGAGGAGCTCCCGACCCGCGTTCGGGAAGCGCTCTTGAGGCTGAACCGGGACGAGCTGCTCGCTCTCGCCGGAGAGAAACTGGGGCCCGAGTTGACCTGGGCCGTCGCTTCGGCGCTGTTTCAGCTCCAGCTCTCCAAGGAGGCGTGGAGCATGTTCATCCAGGGCGCCATCGATTATCCCCAGGACTTCATCCTCAACGTCAGCACCGGCTTCGTCCTTCGCCAGCAGAAGTACGCCGAACGAGCCCTCCCGTTCCTGAAGACCGCCGTTGCGCTGCGCCCAGAAAACGGCTTCGCTCAGTTTCAGCTGGGCATGTGCCTGTTCGACCTGGGCCACTACCTGCAGGCCCTGCCGCCCTTGCGCGAGTCCGAGCTCCACCGTCCCTCGGAGACGGCCCTCCTGGCCTCGGGCTGGATCCTGTGGGAACTGGGCCGCCTCGATGAGTGCATCGCGGCGCTCGAGTCGGCCGGGAACTTCAACCCGTCCAACCCGGAGACCGAGCGAGACCTGGTCGCAGTCCGTTACCAGAAAGGAGAGGTGCGCTCGTCCGAGCTCTTGGGGGTGCTGGAACAGGTCGATCAGGGTCTCGACGCGGCCTCCTCGTGGGCCAATGCACTCTTCGAGGGTGAGGACGTCGAGGATGACGAGATCCGCCGGGCCCTCGAGGTGCTCAGGCGCCGGCACGAGACCAATCGGCGCGCTGGCATCGAGGAACGAGGATTCGACCTCTACGCCCTGTGCTGGGCGCGCGGGCATCTCTTGCTGGGAGAGCCGGAAGTGGCACGGGACATCCTCGACCGAGCCGAGCGCGGCAGGATCAGCCAGAATCTGGCGACCCTGTGCGAGCTGGACTACCTGCGTGCCCATACGTTCCTCGCCTTGGGCGACGAAGCCAAGGGCCGCTCTTACTTCGACCGCGGAGAATCCAGGCGCGAGCGGCTCATGGTCCTGGCCGAGGACCAATGGCAAACCTCCCTGGTCTGGAAGCGCCGCGCCCGCGCCATGCGGGCTCTAGGCCTCTAGGACCGATCGCCTGAGAGCCCGAAGCTCGAGCACCGGGCTTCCTTTCATTCAGTGCGAAAACGCACACGGCTCCAGGCGTCCATCTTGCAACCATCGAACGTAGCCGCAGGTCTTCGCGCGCTACCATGCCTTGCATGCTTGCCACTTTGCTGCTCGCTCTCGCGCTCGGGGAAGCCGATCCCCACAGGCAGTTCGACTTTTGGCTGGGGGAATGGTCGGTGCAGAACCGGCACATGGATGACGAGGGGACCTGGTCCGACGGGGACGTGACCCGGGCTCGCATCACGTCCGTGTGCGCAGGACGCGCGGTGCTCGAGGAGTGGGCGGGTCCCTTCCGCGGCAGCTTCATGAACGGTTTCAGCCTGCGGTCCTTCGACCCGGTGCGGCGTCGCTGGGATCTGGTCTTGCACTGGACCACCGACGGCAACGCCGCCTTCGGAACGTTGGAGGGGGCGTTCCGTCACGGGCGCGGAGAGTTCTTCGCGGGCAGCACCCGCTACAGCTTCTCGGACGCCCTCCCGAACAGCGTGCGCTGGGACAGCGCGACGAGCGCGGACGGAGGAGTGACCTGGAAGACGAACTGGATCATGGAATTCTCGCGTACGGGCTCCGCCGAGCAGTCCGACCAGGATCACCTGTTCAGCCACGACTGGACCGAGGGCACCCTCTCCCCTCACCCCCAGGCCAGGGCACTCGACGCCATGCTGGGCCACTGGGAGGGTGTCCAGAGCGACGCCCGGGGCAACGAGCGTGACGCGCGCCTGCGCTGCAAGCTGCTCAACAAGGACTGCTTGGTCCTGGACCTGCTCGAAACACGGGCGCCGGGCAGCGAGGACTGGGAGGAGCGTCTGTGCGTGCGCGGATTCATGCCGCGTCAAGGCATCTGGGAGAGCTGGCGCGTCACCGCAGCCGATCCGACCCTGCGTCGTGGTCGCGGGAAGAAAGAGGATGCGGTTTGGGTCTTCTCCTCGGGATCGCTGCAGGAGATCCTCCTCCTCGGGGAAGGCGACTCGCTACAGATCGAGGAGCTACGCGTCGTGGACGGCGAAAGCCGACTCGTGAGCACGACGAGCCTCGAACGGAGCGAGTGAGCGCTTCCCCGAAGCCGCACGGGGAGTATCATCACGCGGCGTGACGCGCTTCCTCCATATTTCCGCCGACGATTTCCTGCTCGACACGTTTCGCCTCGGACGCAAGGTGTTCGAAACGGGCTTCCGCCCCAAGCACGTGATCTCCATCTGGCGCGGTGGAACTCCCGTGGGCCTCGGAGTCGACGGGTTCTATCGCACCCGCGGCGTGTTCCTGAACCACACGACCATCGCGACCGAGTCCTACACGGGGGTCCAGGAACAGGCCGAGGTGACGGTCAAGGGCCTGGAGCACGTCATCGACGTCGTCTGCCGGGAAGACGGGCTCTTGATCGTCGACGACGTCCTCGAATCGGGGAACACGATTCGGCGCATCCTCGAGTACCT
>JAUIEE010000237.1 GCA_030428965.1 bacterium
AGGGGGCGCCGCCCTTCGTAGCGACGCCTCAGGGCTGCCCCGAGGCGGCTCCAGGTTCGGGCCAGCGCTCGCGGCACGGGGACCCTCGGCAGCAGCTCGTCCCAGAACATCGTCGGGAGCAGGGTCGCCACGGCAAAGATCGAGATGATCTCGAGGATCCCGATGTAGATCGAGAGCTGGATACCGAGGTGGAAGCACCAGAGCAAGAACACGACCCCCAGGCGAATGCGCTGGGTCTGCCAGGGGATCAAGAGCAGGAAAGGCACGATGCATTCGGCGAACAGCGTGAAGTAGGTCACGAAGCGACCGATGCCGGGGTAGTCCGCCAGGAAGGCCCCGATCGGCGTGACGTACTCCTCGAGCCTGAAGAACAAGGGCACGGCCTCTCCGCTACGCCAGAGCTCCTTCTGGTGCTTGAGCGCTCCGGCGGAGAAGTAGAAGACGATCAGCTGCAGCAGGAAGCAGGCCGTCGGCACCGTGAGCCACGGCTCGGGTCTGCGTGGGACCCGTGGGCGCCGGAGACGATCCAGGGAGAACGACTCCCCGAGGGGCAAGAACATGGCCCAGAAGAGGACGATGGTCAGCAGCGTGTCCCCCGTGTGGCAGACGAGGGAGTTGCGACGCTGCAGCGACAGCAGCAAGACGAACGAGACCACGGTCACCAGCCGTGTGTGGAAACCCAGCAGCAGGGCCACGGCCAGGAGACCCGCCAGGACGAACAGGGCGTACTGGCCCCAGGGGCTCGGAACGCTGAAGTACGCCTGGAAGATCGGCAGTACGATCTCGTTTTCCAGCACGGCCCGGGCCGGTAGGATCCCGTCCTCGGTGTAGTGCTCCCGCAGGGTGAACGAGCGCTTGATCAAGTCGCAGATCAAGAGCACGCCCAGGCCCACGCGGAAGACGGCCAGGGAACGGCTGTCCATGCCGAAGATCTCGCGAACCTTGTTTCGCCAGCCGTAGCTCTCCCCGCTCGCGTCCATCTGCCTCCAGCCTACCCCGAACCGCGACGGAACCCAGCCCCCTAGCGGCTTCCTATCGGCACTTCGGCCCGGGCACCGCACACGCTACGCTGTTCGCCGTGGGCGCCTCCCATCGTCGGGGACGCCGCGCCATGACGCGACTGTTCATCATCGGCCTGGGGGGATTCGTGGGCGCCGTGGGGCGCCACGGCCTGTCCACGTTCCTCCACTCCCGCTATGGCGGCAACTTCCCCATCGGCACCCTGGCCGTGAACGTCGTCGGGTGCCTCTTGATCGGCTTCCTCCTGGCCTGGACCCACACGCGCGGAGACTGGTCCACGGGCACGCGCCTGCTGCTGGCCACCGGGCTCCTGGGCTCGTTCACGACCTTCTCGACCTTCAGCTACGAAACGGCCGAGTTGCTGCGGCTGGGATCGACTCGCTTGGCCTTGGCCAGCGTGCTCGCCAACCTCGTGGTGGGCCTCACCGCCGTGGAGCTCGGCCGCTGGTGTGCGCGCTGGGCCAGCGGCTAGAACGCGCTAGAGGATCTCCAGGAGAGCCCGGCCCCAGGCCCCCTTGGAGAGCTCCTCGAGGTGGACCCCGTCGTAGAAGGAACCGTCGGCGTCGGGCCGGAACGGGCAGGGGTGAATCCAGGTCACTGCCCCACGACCGGCCTCGAACTCCCCGAGGTAGGTTTCGTATTCCTCCCAGAAACCGTTCTCTCTCCAGGCCTGATCGATGCTGGGTGCCACCGGGGCCGTAACGAGCACCAGCTCGATTCCGTGGGCGGCACAGAGGTCCGCCAGCGCAGGAAGGAAGGTGTCCGTCACTGCAGAGGTGCGGAAGCGAAGGCCCGCCTGCTCGGAGATCTTGGTCTGGGCCAGGGGGGTGACCGCCTCGGACACCGGCCCTCCGCGACGCAGGGTTCTCTTCCAATCGCGCAGGGAAACGCCGAGAGGATCACGGATCACCCCAGCTCGGTTGGAACTGGGCGGCTCGACGAGCGCCCGCAGACGCGCTTTCTCCATGGCCCGCGAGAGCTCCTTGCGGCCCAGGCGATGCTCGATGTCGTCGATCTCGTCCGCGCGCAGGAAGACCGTCTCGAAGTAGGCCTTCAGGTAGTTCTTCGAGTCGAGGTTGGCGGAGAGGGAAAGGGGGCTGAAGGCATAGACGACGCGCTCGACCTGCCCGGGGGCGCGTTCGAGCAAGCGCCTCAGGAGAAAGTAGTTGCCGGCAACTCCGATGGTCTGGTTCGAGGAGAGGTCGAGGACGTCCTCGGGCAGTCCGACTCCCATCAAGACCTCGTAGGAGATGCTGTCCGAGAGGAAGACCGTGGGCGGTACCTGCGCGATGCGTTCGATCTCCGCCACACGGCGGTCGACCTCGTGCCGCCCCTTCTGCACCGGCACCCAGCCGCCGATGACCGCCTCCACGGACAGCACGCCCACGGCAAGACACAGGAGGAACCTCTTGGCCTTGGCTTCGGCGCCCGAGGGGTGCTCAGAACTGGAAGTAGATGAACTCATTGCCGAGGAAGCTTCCGCACAGCGAAACGCCCAGGTAGAGCAGGACACAGGCCATCGCCTGCAGGGGTGCCCCGAGTCGGTCGATGGGAACCTCCCGTCCGGGTCGACGCGCCAGCGCCAGGTCCCACAGCAGGACGACCAGGGTCCCGAGGCCGCCCAGGATCAGGCCAGCCGCAGCCTGCTCGCTCAAGGCCAGACCTTGCGCGGAAAGCAGCGAGCCCGGCGCCAGGAAACGCGCGATGTCCCCCAAGGACTGGGCCCGGAAGAGCAGCCAACCGAAGCAGACCAGCTGAAAGAACACGAACCAGCGCAGTGCGCGCAAGCCCCAGGGGGCCGCATCCGTCCCAGGACCCTCGCCACGCCACCAGCGATGCACCGCCAAGAGCAGCCCCTGATAGCCCCCCCAGAGAACGAAGTTCCAAGCCGCCCCGTGCCAGAGCCCTCCCAGCAGCATCGTCGCCATCAGGTTGATGTAGGTACGCCCGGGACCTTTGCGGTTCCCCCCCAGGCTGATGTACAGGTAGTCCCGCAACCAGGTGGAGAGGGTCATGTGCCAGCGCCGCCAGAAGGTGCTGGGGTCGGCGGCGAAGTAAGGCTGGGAGAAGTTGCGCGGGAAGTGGAAGCCGAGAAGAGCGGCCGTCCCCCGAGCGATATCCGTGTAGCCCGAGAAGTCGCAGTAGATCTGGACCGTGAAGGCGTAGATGGCGAGCAGGCGTACGGGGATCCCCAGCTCCCCCTCGCTCGCGAAGACGGCGTCCACCAAGGGAGCCAGGTTGTCGGCGACGACGGCCTTCTTGAACAGGCCCCAGAGCGCGAGCTGAAGGCCCTCGGCCTGCTTCTCCCAGCGAAACTCCCTCGGATGCGCGGCCTGGGGCAGGAAGTCTCGCGCGCGGACGATGGGGCCGGCCACGAGCTGGGGAAAGAAGGACACGAAGAACGCGAAGTCGATGAAGTTCCTCTCGACCGGTATGTCCCCACGGTAGCGGTCGATCGTGTAGCTGAGCGTCTGGAACGTGTAGAAGGAAATGCCGACGGGCAGGATGATGCCCAGGGTCCAGTCACCTCCGCCGAGCCCCACGGAGTGCAAGAGCTCGCGGGCGGACTCCACGAAGAAGTTGAAGTACTTGAAGAAGCCGAGGGCCCCCAGGTTCACGCACACCGAGAGCAAGAGGAGCCCCTTGCGTCGCCCCGGCTCCGAACCCCAGCGTTCCATGCCCAGGCCGCAGCCGTAGTCGATGACCGTGGAGGCCAGGATCAGCCCGCAGAAGCGCCAATCCCAGTAGCCGTAGAAGACGTAGCTCGCCAGGAGCAGGAAGAAGTTCTGCAGCCGCACCTGACGCCCCAGGGCCCAGTAGAGGCCCCAGACCGCGACGAAGAACCACAGGAAATGCAGGCTGTTGAAGACCATCGCGCGCGGCCGCTCACCCTAGGGACCTCTCCCGACCGGGAAAAGAATCCACCGGCCTCTTCGGCTGAAGCCGCGGGGAACTGAAGAGTCGCCCACGGGGCGGCCGGAAACAGACAGAGGGGCACTCCCACCCGCGGCGGGAGCGCCCCTCTGCTCTACGGACGAATCGGGTTATTCGTAGTAGTTGGTAGCTTCCGTCTCCTCGACGGGGCTGGTCAGCTCATCGGTGTTCATGGTCACCTTGAAGCGGGCGTCGGCGGAGGTGACTCCCTTGAGCACCACGCGCCAGGTCGCCTCGGCCTTGGGAGCCAGGGTAGCCAGCGGGGTGAAGGTCAGCTTGTTGCCCATGGGCGCGGCCGTCGTCGGGCGGGTGGCGCCAGTGGCCGAGACGAGCTCGGTGTTCGGCGGAAGACCCAGCTCGATCGAGATGTTGGTGTCCGGGGCGCTGCCCTGGTTGGTCACCGTGATGACGTAGGTCGAGTTGGTGCCGACTTCGATCGGATCCTCGAGGTCGATCACCTCCAGCAGCACGGCCGGGATGCCGGTCACTTCGGTGGTGACCCGGGCCGAGACGGGGTCGGCACAGAAGGCGTTGGCCATCGCGGTGTTGGTCACGGTCCCGATGCGATCGTTGGCGAAGCGCACTTCGATCTTCTTGGACTCCTTCGGCTTGAGGTCGCCGAGGCTCCAGCGGACCTTGCCCGAGGCGAGGCGTCCGTTGTCGCTGGCCGACTTGAGGGTCGTTCCGGCCGGAACGGCGTCCTCGAGGACGGTCTCGCGAGCCACACCGTCGCCGATGTTGGTCACGGTAATCTCGTACTTGAGGTCCTTACCGGCGAAGGAACGCTTCGATCCGGTCTTCTCGATCTTCAGCTTGGGCTTGACGACCGACGTCGTCAGGGCGCTCGCCTCCGCGCTGAGCCCACCCGAGCCGGCGGCGGTGGCGGTGTGGGTCAGCTTGCCCATCGTGGTGGCCTTGGCCTTGACGAGGAATTCCTTGGACTTGCCCGAGGCCAGGGTGCCGGCGTTGAAGCGCAGGCTGCTGTTGCCCTTCATGTCGGTGAGGCCGGAGGGCAGGTTGGCGCTGACCACGATGTCGCGGGCGTCGCCACTGCCGGTGTTCGTCACGACGTACTTGTAGGTGATGTCGTCACAGGCGAGGACCTCGGACGGGCCGCTGGCGACCAGCTTCAGCGCCGGCTGAACGACCGGAATGCTCGTGCAGAGGGCCGTGTTGTAGGAGACGGACACGCAGGTGTCGATCCGCTCCGGCTTGGAAGCCTTGGCGCGCAGACGCACGCTCTTCGACTCGTTCGGGCCGATGCTGCCCAGGCGCCAGTGGTTCACGCCCTGACCCTTCTCGGTCTTGACGCTCGCGTCTTCGATGACCAGGTTCGGGTTCAGGCTCTCGGTGAGGACGACGTCGTCGACCGATTGACCCGTGAGGTTCGTCACCACGGTCTCGACTTCGAAGCTCTGGCCCATCTGCACTTCACGGGGCACGAACTTCTCGACCGCCAGAGCGCTGGTGTTGGGATCCCCCGTGGGGAACGCCATGCTGGCCATGGCCATGTTGGGTTGAGACGTGGACTTGCGCGGGGCGCTGGCCGGAGTTGCCTTGGCTCCACCTTCGGAGCGATCGTAGCTCGCCGTGGTGGTGGCCTTGCTCTCGCTGCTCTTGCTCGAGGTTCGCGTACCCACGCTCTCGCAGGAGGTCAGGCCCAGGGCGCCGAGCGCCAGGACCGTCGTGAACAGTCTGAATGTGCGGGACATCTTGATCATCCTCAGAATTCTCTGGGTCGTCATCCCGACGTCGGCGATCACCGTGCGTCGGGCCGGTCGGTCACTGCCCGGGAACCGGGCCGTTCGGGGTTCTTTGGGGTGCGCTATCCAAGGGCTTCCTCGCGGGAGCCATCCCTGGTTCTCGCTGGGCCGTCTTGGCTGGAAAGAACGTCCTTTGGGGTGAGTCGCCCATGCCTTGGGCACCGGGGCTTTCGGATAGCGGGCGAGGATCTTACCGGCTGCAACCCATTGAGGGAACTGCACTAACCGCCTTGTCATGGTTTTGTAGGCCCAGAGCGCATGGGGAGGCTGGCAGATGGCCCCTGTGCTGGAGCCGAGCAGCACCCCATATGTCGAGGATTTGGTCGCTGGCTGGGTCACGGAGCCTTGGTCCCGCCCACAGAGCGCCCTAGGCTGCCGCCCGCCCATGAAGACCTTCCACCTTCCCCTCCTCCTGGTTTCCGGTCTGGTCCTCGCCTGTCAGGCGGCGGGCCCGGCCGATCTCATCCTCCACAACGGTCTCATCGAAACCGTCGACGAAGCCCACGGGGAGGTGCAGGCCCTGGCCGTTCGCAAGGGCCGTATCCTGGCCGTCGGTAGCGACGAGGTCATCGACGCCTTCCGCGGCCCGGGGACCCGCGTCCTCGATCTTCAAGGCCGCCGAGCCATACCGGGTTTCATCGAGGGCCACGGGCACTTTCCCGGGGTGGGCGAGATGCTCCGCAACCTGGACTTGACCCGCACCCGCAACTGGAGCGAGGTCGTCGAGCTCGTTCGGGAGCGTGCCAGGTCGCTGCCCCCCGGCCAGTGGATCGTCGGACGGGGCTGGCACCAGGAGAAGTGGAATTCGATCCCGGCCGAGACCGTGGAAGGCTTCCCCGTCCACGCAGCCCTCAGCGCCGTATCCCCGGACCACCCCGTGTGCCTCGAACACGCCAGTGGACACGCTTGCTTCTTCAACGCGCGCGCCATGGAGCTTGCCGGCATCGACGGCGACTCTCCCGATCCGCCCGGCGGTGAGATCCTGAGGCAGGAAAACGGCGCCCCCAGCGGACTGTTCCGCGAAACGGCCGCCGACCTCGTCCTGCGTGCACGACGCTCCCAACTCTCGGAACGCTCCCTGGAGGAAGCGGAGGCCGATCTCCGTCGCACCTTGGCCCTCGCCGATCGCGAATGCCTGTCCAAGGGCGTGACCAGCTTCCAGGACGCCGGCTCCCCCTTCGACACGATCGCCGTCATGCGCAAGATGGCCCAGGCCGGGGAGCTGAACACACGCCTGTGGGTGATGGTCAGCGATACGAACGAGCGCTTGGCGGCGGAGCTGGGGGACGTTCAGGTGCGAGGTGCCTTCGACCGGCACTTCACCGTCGCCGCGATCAAACGTCATCTGGACGGTGCCCTGGGCTCGCGGGGAGCCTGGCTCCTGGAACCCTACAGCGACTCCCCCCAGAGCACCGGCCTGAACACGGCCACCCTCGAGAGCGTCCGGGAAACGGCGCGCATCGCCCGCGAACACGGCGTCCAGCTGTGCGTCCACGCCATCGGAGACCGGGCCAACCGGGAGCTGCTCGATCTGTACGAACAGGCCCTGGGGCCGGAGGGGCTGGCCAGCGACCATCGCTGGCGGATCGAGCATGCCCAGCACCTGCACCCCGACGACATCCCTCGTTTCGGGGAGCTGGGTATCGTGGCGTCCATGCAAGCGGTGCATTGCACCTCGGACGGCCCCTGGGTCGAGGCAAGGCTCGGAGCAGTGCGGGCCCGAGAAGGCGCCTACGTCTGGCGTAGCCTCATGGATCACGGCGTCTTGATCTCGAACGGCACCGATGCCCCGGTGGAAGACGTCGATCCGATCGCCTGTTTCTTTTCGGCCGTCACGCGCAAGACGGCCTCGGGCGAGCCCTTCTATCCCGACCAGAGGATGAACCGCCTCGAGGCACTGCGGTCCTACACCCTCAACTGCGCCAAGGCCGCCTTCGAGGAAGACATCAAGGGTAGCCTCACCCCCGGCAAGCTGGCGGACATCGTCGTCTTGAGCCACGACATTCTGACCGTACCGGAAGAGGAGATCCGCCAGAGCGAGGTTCTCTGGACCTTCGTCGGCGGGGATCTGGTCTACAGCGCCCCCGGCGTGACCCCTGGCCCATGAAAGCGGGGTCGAGCGAAGCAA
>JAUIEE010000238.1 GCA_030428965.1 bacterium
AGGTGATCGTGCTGGAGCCCAACGGCTACAACCCGGTGCTCAAGGCCATCGAGAAGCTCTCGACCTACCACGTGCAACACGAGGAGAAGAGCTACTCTCCCCACAAGCTCGACCGCTGGTTCCGCCAGTGTGGCGGAGAGATCGACGACTCGCTCTTCGTCGGACTGGTGCCTTTCTTCTGTCCGGATGCCCTCGCCCGCTTCCTCAAGCTGTGCGAACCTCTGGTGGAGCGTCTCCCCTTGGTGCGGGCCATTTGCTGCGGTCAGTACGCCCAGCGGGTGCGCACGGGAGCGGCTTCCACGCGATGACCGAGGGCCTCCGAACCCCACGCCCCGCCTGGGTCGGAGCCCTGGGGGCCGCAGCCGCGGCGCTGGCCGTCCTGGTCTGGTTCTCTCCCCTGTTCGAACCCTGGCGCCTCGATCTCGTCACCCTGAACGACCAGGCCGGCTACGTCACCACGGCCCGCTGGTTGGTCGACACCGGCGAGTTCCGCAGCCACATCATCTACCCGGCCTACGTCGAAACGCCGAACTGGCGCCTCTACATGCCCGGTTACTACTGGTGCCTGGCCGCGGCCTTCGAGGTCCTGGGCTACGGGCCACTCCAAGCCCGTCTACCGGGCATGCTCGGCTTCGTCGTCACCGCGGCCTGCGTCTTCCTGATCGGACGCAAGCTCTACGGGGCTCGGCCCGGAGCCATCGCCGTCGCGCTCCTGATCCTCTTTCCCCCGGCCCTCGCCTACCCGTACACGGCCATGTCCGAGCCCCTCTGGCTGGCCGCGGGAACCCTCGCCATGTGCGTGTTCCTGCATCTCCCGGCGCGCATCGGACCCTGGGCCGCGCCCTGGCTCCTGGCACTGCCCTTTCTCTTCCGCGAAACCGGAGCGCTGCTCTTGTTGCCCATGCTCTGTCTCCTGCGCTCGCGGCCGAGGTCCAACCTTGGCGCCCTGGCCCTGGCCGGCGCCGGCTCGGTCGTGGTCCTGCAGGGCCTGGGAAGCTGGCAGCGCGCCACGGGCCGCATCTCGCCGCCGGTCTCCTGGATCCCCCGGGGAGAGTTCAACATCGGCGACGCGATGTTCGTCCGCTCCCCCCCCACCTACGACCTGGGCCAGTGGGTCTCCGGCTTCGCGGGGAACATCTGGAGCAACCTCGGCAGGATCATCGGTCGCTGGTGGAGTGCGGACCTCTTCACCCTGGAGCCCCTCTTCACCGGCACCCTCCTGGCCCTCTCGCTGTACGCACTGCTCCTGGGTCTGCGCCGCAAGGACGCCTTCGCCCTCGGCGTCGGGCTGCTCGGGGTGAGCCTGTTCGCCACGGTGATCGTGTTCCACAGGGCCGTCATCCAGGTCGTGATCCGCCACGTTCTGATCACTGCCCCTCTGCTCGCGGTCGTGGTGGCCCCCGGCCTCGATCGCTGGTTGGCCGCGCGTCCGGCCCGCCGGCTCCGGCGCACCGGGATCACCGCCCTCGCTCTCCTCGTGGCCAGCCACGTGGGAAGCCTGGCCATCGCCAGGCAAATCGTCGGGGACACGCCCAAGGACACGCTCACCCTGGAGGCCGCGGGGCACGACGATTCCACGCTACTCGTCACCCCGGCCTCGGTCGGGCTGGACTACGCGATCAAGCACTACCCCGTGCGCTGGTCGTTCGTGCCGGACAACGACGAGACCCTGCGGCTCCTGGACGAAACCCACCAGATCGGCACCCTGGTGGTCAAGCGGTGGGACCTCGGACGCAAGATCAGTCCGGGCGTGTTGCAGGAGCTCCGGCTCTACCCGCACCCCGAGCAGTTCGAGAAGATCAACGGGGCCCTGACGTTCCAGCGCCAGCGCTAGCCCCTTCACCGCGCGTTAGTCCGCATTCAGGCCGAGCTCTCCGGCCAGGAGCTCGAGCCACCTTCCCTGGTGCAGGCCTGGCAAGGACCCCGTCTCTCCCGCGAGCACGCGCAGGTGGGTTTCGGCGCCGGCCCCATCGAGCACGCCCTGAATGCGCCTCGTCTCCTGGGTCCCGGCACGATCGCCCTCGCCGATCAGGAAGAGGAACCTGAGCCCCTTGTTGCGCGCCAGGGACCGATCGTCCGAACGCGGGAAGGGAGCCCCACCGATCGCCGTGAAGCTCGAGAAGTACGTGCGGGACATCGAGGCGTAGGTGCTGGCCGGGTGTGCGCCGGCCAGGAACCCGACCAGGTGGAACCGGTTGCCCGCGATCGAGTGCTCCTTGCGCACCTTCTTCAAGAGGTCCTCGAGCGCATGATGCGTCGGGTGGGTCCACCACCCCCGCTCTGGCGCGACGACCAGAAGGACGATGCAGCCCTGCTCGCGCGTGATTCCGCCGCACAGGTTCTCGAGCGCCCAGGAAGCGGCCAGAGGTCCGTTTCCTGGGCCGAAGAGCACCAGGGCCGGGTAGGAACGCTCCGACTCGTAGCCCTCCGGTAGCAGCAGCTCGTAGGGAATCACGACCCCGTTGCGACCCCGCAACTCCTGGAACGCGTGGGGCTCGGGCAACTCGACGTTCCTGCGGGCGCGGACCTGGGCCAGGTCCGGATCCGTGCGGATGGAGTCGAAGTCCAGGTAGCCGGCACCGATGGCCTCCCGCAGCGTCGCCTCGGCCCGATCCACGTCGCCGGTGAGCTCGTAGGCGCAGGCCAGGTTGTAGAGGGTGATGCCGCGGGGACTACCGTTCTCGAGTCCCTTTTGGTTGGCCTCGATAGCTCCCCCGAGGTCTCCCTCCTGGTGCAGGCTGTAGGCCAATCGAAACCAGGCCAGCCCGTCCTGGGGGTCGGCGGCGACGAGCTTGCGGTAGGCTTCCGCCGCCTGCTCCCAGCGACCGCGGTCGAACAGCCGGCGGGCCTCCTCGGCGGTCGGCGTGTCGCCGGAGGGGGCCAGCGCAGTCGCGGTCGCCACGCCTGCGAACGCGAGCAAGGCTAGAAGTGCACGTACGAGCATCGCGGTCACCTCCGGGTGGTATCCGGATCCAGGAGCCGGAATGGGGCTCTCGGAAGGGGTACCGACCCCTTCCTCGGTGGTGACTCGGGGGCCCCGGATTTTCTCCAGAGCCCCCCGGGACTAGGGCCGTTCGAGGACGGCTTCGTACATCAGGTTCGGGGTCCCCGTCACGGTGCACCCCTCCAGGGCAGGATCGAAGGCCTGGTTGGCAGGCGACACGAAGCGGTAGCTCGAATCGTGGGTGATCCAGCGCGCGATCTGGGCGCTGAGCTCGGCTCCGAAGGCCTCCACGGCGCTGCCGGTCTCGCGGGCGCGGATGGCGAAGCGGTAGGCGTTCGGCTCGTCGCGCTTCTTCTGATGCTCGAACACCCCGCGGTAGACCCAGGGACGCAGCTCGGCCTCGAGCTCGACCTGATCCATCAGCGCCTCGCAGCGCTCGAGGTCCGTCAGCTCGCCCATGCCCGCCAGGAGCTCGGCGATGCCGTCCTGGAAATTCAGCTCGGAGTAGACCGCCAGGAAGCACAGGTTCATGTAGATCGCCGCGTTCTCGGTCCCGTAGGACTCGAGCTGGGCGGGCAGGACGCGCTCGCCCTCCCATTCGAGGGGAGATTCGCCGGTCCGTCCATACCAGGCCCGGCCATGGCTGGAGTGGTAGATCATGGCCACCAGGTGCCCGATCCGGGAAGGCCGCCCCCCGTTCAGGCTCTGGCTGCGCACGTCGAAACGATCGCCGGTCCCCACGGGCTCGCTGAGGAACGGCTCCTGCACGCTGGCCGTGCCATGGGCCTGGGTCAACAGGTAGCTCGCGAAGAAGCGCTGCAGGTAGAACTCCTCGCCCTCGGCGGTGGCGAGCATCAGCTCGAGGTCGCGGGCCGCCGTCGACGTTTCACCGCTCTCGATGTGGGTGATGGCATTCTCCAGCACGATCCGATTCTCGACGAACGGGTTGGGGCTCGAGCAGGCCGGGAGCAGGACGAGGAGGAACGAAAGGCTCTTGAGCTTCATGGTTTGGACCTAGCGTTGGATGCCGACGTAGAAGGCCTTGGGCGTGTCTTCGACCATCACGTCGAACGCCAGCAACGAGTGGGTCAGATCCAGCCGACGCTGAATCCCGTCGACGTCGTGGCGCACCGCCCGCCCCTGGGCTTCGAACTCCCCTTCGGACTGCAGGGAGAAGAACAGGTAGCCCTCGTTCGGCTCCGACCCCAGGAGGCCCCCCTGGAAGGCGTGCTGGCGCACTTCGCGGGCGAACTTCTCCTTCAGGGCTCCGGCCACCTCGTCCGCGGTCACATGCGGCAGGGCGGTACCGTCGATCAGGTAGAGCCGAGCGTCCATGCGCCCCGGCTTGATGAGGATCTGGGCATTCTCCTGGCCCTGGCCTCGCAGCTGCATCGTGACATGAACGGGAACGACGCCTCGCGTGACCAGGTCCGTCCCGAAGGTGTCCTCGTAGTCTCCATCGAAGAGCGCCTGGGCATACACGATGCCCTCGAGAGCCTGGGGAGGAAAGCCGTCGAAAGCCGCGGTCGCTCCGACGACGTCGGACTTCACGATGGGCGGCGAACCCGCACAGCCCACCGTACCGATCGCACACATCAACCAACCTAGCACTCGTCTCATCGGTGGCTACTCCCTATTGAAAAGCGTTGTAGAAGACCTGCTCGCGCTCGTAGACACCGCTGCGCACCTCGCGCACGAGTCCGAACTTGGGCGAGAACCACAGCTCGGTAGCCCCCGACTCGAGGAACAGGCAGGGCACGGGCTCCGCTCCGAGCGCCTGCTCGTACCCCGCGACGTCGAGGTCGTTCACCCAGGCCCTGCCGGGCAGAGGATCCGCCTCGCTTCCATGGAACAGGGCGACCTGCACGCTGCGGTCGGCGCTGCGCAGGTCCAGCCCCTTGATGCCCTCCACGAAGAACGCGTCCTCCATGCGGGTCACGCCGTAGCTCTGGGGCCTCCCGGTCGTGTTGCCGGCTGCGTCGTGAATGCGACGCTCGATGCGCCAGCCCTCCGACGTCCGAGCCTCCAGGCGCTCGAGGAACCACAGCGTCGCCCCGGACTCGCTCCAGGTGTGGCGCATGACCGCCGTGCTCTCGGGGCCCAGCGGGTAGGCCTCGCTCTTCGAAAGGGCGATCTGCAGAGCGAGCTGCGCACGCCAGGCGTGGTGAGGCTCCGCGCTGGCGAGCTCGGGCACCTCGGCAACGAGCTCGGCGAACACGGGCTCCCCGGCGCGCTCGACGTACCAGCTGTAGGCGCAGACCAGGGTCCGCAGGTGATCGGCGGAGGACGTCCGCAGGGCGCTGCCCGGTCCAGCGAGCCAGTCTCGCCAGGCCCCGAAGTGCTCGAAGGAGGCCAGCGTCGTCGGGTCCAGCCATCCTTCCTGAACGGCGGTCGCATCCAGATGGTCCGCCAGGCGCTGCGCGAGCTCCTGCACGGGCTCCATGCCGTGGCGTTCGGCGTAGGCGAAGGCCGTCTGGGGATCCTGGTCCGGCGGCCCCTCGCTGATCAACAGACGCAGGGCCTCCTCGGAGGAGGCGTTGCGCTCACGGGCTTCGCCCAGGCGAACGTCCAATCCCTCCAGGGTACGCAAGAGAGCCGCAGGTCGATCGACCGGCTCCTGCCCCTGGGCCGTCATGCCGAGCCAGCCGTTCGCCTCCAGGAGGAAGGACTCCTGTTCGGCTCGAATCCGGGCGAGCAGGCCCGCGGCCGAGTCGACCGCCCCCTGATCCCCGCCCTCAGCCTCGGCCCGCTCCAGGAGTGCGGCGCATTCGGCCAGAAGATAGACCGTCGCACGCCCGTCCACGCCGTCCACGGTGAACACGTCGTCCTTGCTGGCACGGTCCTTCAGCAGCTCGAGGGCCGACTGTCCGGCCCCGTGATCGATGCGCTTGAGCACCTCGTCGAAGCAGGCGGCCGTCTTGGCGTTCGGCTGAACCTCGAAGCGCACGCTCCCCAGCTCGGTCGCACGGCGCTCCAGCTCCTCGTTGCGCCTCTGGAGCGTCGCCTTTTCTTCGGTCAGCTTGTCGTAGTCGCGCTGCAGATCGACGAAACGCGTGTCCAGGTCTCCTTCGTCGGTGAGGCGCTCCTGGAGCACGGAGAGGCGCCCCTGGAGATCGGAGTTCTGATCCTGCAGCCGATCGAGCTCTGCCCCTTGCTCGCTGAGCTGGAGCGTGAGCGCCGCGCGACTTCCGTCGTCCTTGCCCTGGCGCTGCTCGAGCTCCTGCCGCTGCTGATAGATGTAGACGCCCTCCGCCCCGATCAGGGCGGCCATCAGCCCCATGCCGATCTTCGGAGCGACTCCCAGCCGCTCCTCCGCCTCGAGCACCCCCGAACGTTCGATGGCCTTGATGAAGCCCTCGGCACTCTGGTAGCGCTTCTTGCGGTCCTTGCGCAGCGCCTTGACCAGGATCTTGCGAATGCCGCGCGGGAGGCCCTTCAGGTCGTGGACCAGGGGCTGAACCCGCGTCTCGAGAATCGAGGTCTCGACTTCCTCGACCGTCTCCCCGTCGAAGGGGCGCGTTCCCGAGAGCATCTCGAAGAGAACGACGCCGACGGCGAACAGGTCCGAGCGCGCGTCCAGCCGTTGACCCTGGACTTGCTCGGGCGACATGTACTTGGGAGTGCCCACGGGAGGACCGGCCTCCAGCTCCTGGGACAATCCGGCGATTCCGAAGTCGAGGAGTCGCACGCCGACGCCGAAGGGGTTCTCCGGCGTCTTGGGAACCCGCGCCACCAGCATGACGTTGGAGGGCTTGACGTCCCGGTGAACGAGTCCCTGCTCGTGTCCGCTGTGCAGCCCGAGCAGGATCTGGCGCGCGATCTCGAAGGCGTGACGGGGCGTGAGCACGCCTTCGCGCCGCAGCTTGCGCGCGAGAGACTCACCCGCGACCAGATCCATGGTCAGGAAGAGCGAGCCGTCCTGCATCTGGCCCGTGTCGCGGATCTGAACGGCGTGGGGAGAAACGAACCCCTGGGCTGCCCGGATCTCCTGGAAGAACAGCTCCCGGAAGCGCGGGTCCCGCGAGTACTGGGGATGCAGGACCTTGAGGGCCACGCTGCGCCCCTCGATCTGAAGGTCCCTCGCCCGGAAGACCTTTCCCATGCCGCCTTCCCCGAGGACGCCCAGCATCTGGAAGCGCGTGCTGGAAACCGCACGATCCTCCTTCCCGCGGGGCTGGCTCGGGGCCTGGGGACCGGGCTGACCGACCAGGGTTCGATCGGGGACCGGGGCAGGCTGGCTCGGCGGGGCGAACTGGGTGTGATCGGGGCTTCCCATGAGCTCCGCGCTCAGGTCGTGGGACCCCATGAGATCCCCCGCTCCCGAGGAAAAACCCACCATGGTGGGATCTCCGTGGGGATTGGGGTTCATCTGAGGCCCGGACAGCGCGCCGTGCGCAAGGGTCCGGTCCATGGGCTGACGGGGGTCTTCAGCGGGCTCCATACAAGCGGTCCTCGGTTGGGAAATGGGGAATCCTTCCAATCGGACCGCGCCTCGACGGGTCTTGAGTTTCAGTTCGCCAATCCCCACTACCGAAAGTGAGGTCAGTCCGCCGTCCACCCCCGAGTTCCCTTTCTTCTCTGCCCGTGAAGCTGCGCATCACTCTCTCCGGCCAGGAGCCCTTCGAAGTCGACGTCCCCGGAGACCAGGCCACCGTCGGTCGTGGCAACGACTGCGACGTCGTGATCCCCAACGGCTTCGTGAGCAAGGCCCACGTGCGTCTCGTGCGCGGCCTGGTGGCCTGTGACCTCGGGTCGGTCAACGGAACCTTCCTCGAAGACGGTCAGCGGCTCGAGGGCGCCGGCCGGGTCACCAACGGGGAGATCACCATCGGCCCGGAGAACATCCGCATCGAGGTGCTCGACCAGGAACCCGAGCGCTCCAAGGAAGACGAGATGG
>JAUIEE010000239.1 GCA_030428965.1 bacterium
AGGACGACGCGCCAGGGCACCTCGAAGAAGACGATCGGCTTGCCGACGCCCAGGGTCGAGATCCCCAGCAGCAGCATGCCCCGGGCGAAGGCGAGTCCGCCCCCGATGCCGAGGGCGCCGGCCGAACCGGCGATGAAGCAGGCTTCCACGAAGAAGACCCGCGCGATCTGGGAGCGGGTCGCTCCGAGGGAGTGCAGGGTGCCCACCTCGCGCACCCGTTCCAGGAGCGACATGGACAGGGTGTGGAAGATCACGAACAGGCCGAGCAGGAGGGCGAAGAGCCCCGCCAGGCGGACGCCGTTGCGAAAGGCGCGCTCGTCGGCCATCTGTCCGACGGCCTTGCGCTGGTTGCGCTCGAAGGTGAAGTCGCGCCCCAGGCCTGCCTCGAGCTCCTCCAGGTCGACCTCGTTCTCGCGCCGCAGCCAGTAGCGGGACTCGACGTGCGCCCCCTCGAACAGGCCGAGTCCGACGTCGTAGTCCACGATGCAGACCTCGGAGCGGGAGCTTCGCCCCAGCCCTTCCCGGGCCAGGATGCCGGCCACGAGGAAGACGTCCTCCCGGGCGAGGCTCTCACCCTCGCCCACGTTCTGCAGCACGCCGTCGATGCAGGCCGAGCGCGCGCTTCGGGCCGGTGGCGAGAGCACGCAGCGGTCCCCGGGCTCCAGAGCAAAGGCCTCGGCTAGCCCCTGGCCCAGAAGGACGCCGCGGGCTCCCGGCTCCAGACCCCGCCCGCGCTCGACCCGGTAGGCCCCGAGCCCCGGAGCGCTGGCCGCCTCGAGGGCCACCAGGCGCACGGCGCGAAACTCGTCGTCCCCCTGACGCTTCACGCCGTCGATGACCGGACGGAAGCGCACGTCGTTCTGAAAGAAGGCCGCTACACCGGCCACTCCCTTGAGGGCCAGGAGCTCGCCGCGCGGATCGAACAGACCCCGGCGCGGGCGCACCTCGAGGTCCGCGCCGAAATCGCCGGAGAAGCGCCGCGTTCGATCGAGAACCGAGACGTGGTCGATGGTGAAGACGCCGACCACCGTGGCGATGCCGACCGCCACCCCCAGGATCGAGAAGAAGGTGCGACCGGGCCGACCCAGAAGACTGCGGCACGCGGTCTGAAGCGCCAGTCCCATCAAATCGAGAGCGCGGAGAGCGACCCGTGAACGTCCTCGACCGTGAGTCCGGGGCCCCGCAGGACGTGCTCCCGTTCGATCTTCCCATCGACCAGGAAACGAACCGTGTCGGCGAAGGCCGCGTCGCGCGGGTTGTGGGTCACGAGCAGGATCGTGCGCCCGTCCTCGTCGCACACCGCTCGCAGGGTCTCCATGACCTCCTGGCCGGCCTTCTGGCTGAGGTTGCCCGTGGGCTCGTCGCACAGAAGCAGCGGCTTGCCGGCGGCCAGCGCGCGGGCGATCGAGGTGCGCTGCATCTCGCCGCCGGAGAGCTGATGGGGTCGCGCGTGGGCGCGTCCCTGGATGTCGAAGCGCTCGAGCAGAGGCTGCACGATGTGGGCCTGCTCGGCCTTCGGACGCCCCTCGATCAAGAGCGGCAGGGCCACGTTCTCGGAGACCGTGAGGTTGGGGAGCAGGTTGAAGAACTGGAAGACGTAGCCGACGGTGCGCCGTCGCAGCAGCGTGCGCTCGCGCCCGGAGAGTCGGCTCAGGTCCTGGCCGTCGAGCTCGACGGTCCCCTCCCCGGCTTCATCCAGCCCGGCAATCAAGTGCAGCAGGGTGGACTTGCCCGAACCGCTCGGCCCCATCACACACACGAACTCGCCGGCCTCCACGGTCAGGTCCACCGAGCGCAGCACGGGGGTCGCGCTAGCGCCTTCCCCGTAGGTCTTGTTCAGCCCTTCGACGTGCAGAATGGCCGGCATGGGATCTTGGAACCGCGGCCCTCAGGAGGAGTTCCGCCCCTTCTGGAGGCCACGCTTGGCTTCTTCCCAGGCCGACTGCATCGCTTCCAGGGAAGCACCCGACAGCGAGCCGCCCAGGGAGGACTCCATCGCACGAAAGCGTGCTTCGAAGCGTCGCATGGCACGTCGCGTCGCGCGCTCGGGATCGACTCCCAGGTAGTTGCCCAGGAGGGCGGCGGACAGGAGCACGTCCCCCAGCTCCTCTTCGACCCGTTCGGTGTTCGGAGCCTCGGCACGCACCTCGCCCTCGAGCTCGCGCACCTCTTCCCCGAGCTTGTCCAGCGCCTGGGGCACCTCGCTCCAGCGGAACCCGGCCGCCATGGCCTTCTCCCCCAGGCGGAAGGCGCGCTGCAGCGCGGGCATGGCCTTCGGAAGGCCGGCCAGGGCGCTGGCGTCCTCCTCGCGATCGGCCCGCTCCGCGCGCTTGATCCGTTCCCAGTTGGCGACGGCGTGGTCCGCGCCGTCGACCTCGACGTCCCCGAAGACGTGGGGATGACGTCGGATCAACTTGTCGCCCACACAGGACGCCACCTGCCCCAGGTCGAAGCGTCCTTCCTGGGAAGCCACGTGGGAGATCAGGCCGACGACGAGCAACAGATCGCCGAGCTCCTCGACGACCTTGCCGTCGGGGTCGGTCTCGATCGCCTCGACCGCCTCATGGGCCTCCTCGATCAGGCTCGGAGCAAGGGACCCCACGGTCTGCTCGAGGTCCCAGGGGCACCCGTCGGGCTCGCGCAGGCGCGCGATGATCGCCATCATGCGCGCCAAGGCATCCAAGCGTGGCTCCCCGACCGAGGGGAGAGGTTCGAGGGGCCGTGCGCCCGTTGGTTGTTGCTCGGCTCCCACGTCGAGAGCATGGCCCATCGGACCTCGGGGAGGAACGGCTAGCCCTGGATTTCCTCGGCGGAGTGGAAGATGGGCTTCTGGCAGTGGGGGCAAACCACCGGCGCCTTGTGCTCGATCTTGTCCGTTCGCAAGTGGTCCGCCTTGCGCAGACGTCGAGCGCGCAACAACTTCCTGCGCTGGCTCTCCCGCCGCACCTCCTCGGTGAAGGCGGCGCCCAGGAGACCTGCGGGCAGGGCGAACATGGCGATACCGAAGATCATCACGCCGCTGGCCACGAGCCGTCCGATGGGCGTGACCGGGGTCATGTCCCCGTAGCCGACCGTGGTCATCGTCACGATCGCCCACCACATGGCTTCGGGGATCGAACCGAAGTGCTCGGGGTTCTTTCCGCGCTCCAGGCCCCACATGATCATGCTCGAGCCCACGATCAGGAGAACGCTCATGGCCGCGATGGCACCGAGCTCGTTGCGCACGCGCCAGATCGCCTTGCTCAGGGTGCGCACCGAAGCCATGTAGCGCGTGAGCTTGGTGAGCCGCGCCAGACGGAACAGGCGCACGGCCGAGAGCTCGATGGGAACCAGGTCCCCGAAGCCGGGCACGAAGGCCACGATGGGCAGGATGGCCAGGAGGTCGGCGATCGCCAGGGGCGTGAGGGCGTAGCGCAGCCGCCCCAGGAGAGGTCTCGAGTAGGCCTCGCTCTCGACGCAGGACCACAGCCGCAGACCGTACTCCAGCGCGAAGATGGCGAGCACCAGAGGTTCGAGCTGCTCGAAGAGCTCGGAGTGCCGCTCGTATCCGGGCACCGTGCTGATCACGATGAAGAACAGGTCGACCAGGATCACGCCGACGATGAACACGTCGATCAGGAGGCTCGGCAGGTCGTGGAAGCCGCCGGGCAAGAGCAGCCGGTGGGTGGTACTACGCCGAGTGTTCGTCATGGCGAGGTCCGTAGGCGATCGGATCCCGACGACCTGCCTGGCGGAAGCCCTCCAAGCGCAGCTGGCAGGCGTCGCAGGTCCCACAGGCGAGGATCGTCCCCCCCTCCGAGTGAGGTGAGTAGCAGGTGTGGGTCCAGGCCAGGTCCACGTCGAGCTCCTCGGCCAAGAGGACGATCTCGGCCTTGCTCAGATCCATGAGCGGAGCGTGCAGGCGGTAGCTCACTCCCTGCTCGGTGCCCGCCGCGGTGGCCAGACCGGCCAGACGCTCGAAGGCCGCCAGGAACTCGGGACGGCAGTCGGGGTAGCCGGAGTAGTCCACGGCGTTGATTCCCAGGCACAGGTCCCGGGCCCCGAGAACTTCGGCCCAGCCCAGGGCCACCGATAGAAAGACCGTATTGCGAGCCGGGACGTAGGTGGCGGGGACGCCCTGGCCGATTTCCTCGGGCTCACGGCCCCGGGGCACCTCGATCTCGTCGGTCAGGGCGGAGCCCCCCAGGGCCCGCAGGTCGATCCGCACGGTGCGATGCTGCTCAAGGCCCAGGCCCTGGGCGACACGCCTGGCGGCCTCGAGCTCCTGGCCGTGACGCTGTCCGTAGTCGAAGGAGAGCCCATGGACCCGAAAGCCCTGCCGGCGCGCCCAGGCCGCGGTCACGGCGGAATCCATGCCGCCGGAGAGGAGACAGACGGCTGGTCTCGGGGCGGGCGTGGAATCGGAATCGGCCACGCAGGGAGGGTAGCGCCGGGTCCATCCCGAGGGAAAGGAGGAGCCAGCCCTGGGGCGCGGGGCACGATCCGCGCCCCTTGCCTTGTACGAATCCGTATTGGGCTTAGATTACTGGCCCCAAACCGCGAATTCGCCCCGAGCGGCCTACGCCCGACCCGAGGAAGATGTGAGCAGCGTAACCCAAGACCAAGTCCTCGACGCCCTGCGACGGGTCCAGGACCCCGACCTTCACAAGGACATCGTCACCCTCGGCTTCATCACGAAGAACGAGGTCAAGGGCGGCACCGTCGAGGTGACCATCAACCTCACGACGCCGGCCTGTCCGGTGAAGGACCTCATGAAGGCCGAGGCGGAGAAGTTCATCCGTGAGATCCCGGGGGTGAAGGAGGTCCACATCGAGATGACCGCCGAGGTGCGCGGCCCCTCCGGCCCGCCGCGCCAGCTGGCGCCGGAGGTGCGCCACATCGTCGCGGTCTCCAGCGGCAAGGGCGGCGTCGGCAAGAGCACGGTCACGGTCAACCTGGCCGTGGCCCTGGCCAAGACCGGTGCCAAGGTCGGCGTGCTCGACTGCGACGTGTACGGGCCCGACATTCCCATGATGGTCGGCCTCACGGGAGAGCCGGAGACCGTGGGCAAGAAGCTCCTGCCCAAGGAGCGCCACGGCGTGAAGACCATGTCGATCGGCTACCTCCTGTCCGAGGACAAGCCCGTCATCTGGCGCGGGCCGATGGTGCACAAGCTGATCGAACAGTTCCTGGCGGACGTCCAGTGGGGTGAGCTCGACTACCTCCTGGTCGACATGCCCCCCGGCACGGGCGACGCGCAGCTCTCCCTGGCGCAGATCGTTCCGCTCTCGGGCACGGTCCTCGTGACGACGCCCCAGGCCGTCTCGACCTACGACGTGGGCAAGGCGGTCATGATGTTCAAGCAGGTCAACGTGGAGATCCTCGGCATCGTGGAGAACATGGCCGGCTACGTTGTGTCCGGCAAGATCGACGGCGCACCCGTGGGCACGACCATGCAGCTGGACACGGGCACCCGCAGCCAGGCGGTCACGGTGAACGAGGACGGGCGCTTCGAGAGCGTGGTGCACATCTTCGGGCAGGGCGGCGCCGAAGGGCTCTCGGGCAAGTACGGCTTCCCCGTCCTGGGCCGGGTACCCCTCAACCCGGCCGTGCGCGTCGGGGGCGACGGCGGCGATCCGGTCACGATCACCGACCCGGACTCGATCATCGCCAAGGAGTTCGCCGAGATTGCCGGGAAGTTGGCCCAGCGGCTCGCGGTCCGGGAACACAAGAGCCTGCCGGTCCTCCAGTAAACCGAGATGCCCCTGACCCGCGACAACCTGCGCCGCTACCTCGTCGAGGAGCAAGGCATCGCCCCCGAGGAACTGGACGGCGAAACGCGCCTGTTCACGGACGGACTGCTCGACTCCTTCACCATGGTGGAGCTGATCCACTTCATCGAGGAGTCGGCCGGCTTCGAGATGGACGAGGCCGACGTGCACCTTGAGCACCTCGACACGGTGGAGCGCATCCTGGCCTTCGTGGAGTCTCAAACCGCCGAGAAGCCGGTGTGAACGAGACGCTCGAGGCGGTCGTCCGCGAGCACGGAACGCCCGCCTTCGTCTACGTCTACGACGAGGTCCGCGCCCGCCTGGCCGCCCTGCGCGAGGCCTTCGGCGAGCGGTTCGAGTTCGGCTACGCGGCCAAGAGCAACCCACACCACGGACTGCTCCAACGACTGCGCGAGGACGTGCAGGGCCTGGACATCTCCTCGGGCGGCGAGTGGCAGCGTGCCCTCGATGCCGGCTGGGATGCGGCTCGCCTCGGCTTCACCGGCCCCGCCAAGCGAGAAGGTGAGCTCGAAGCCGCCGTCGCCGGAGGCATCGGGCGCATCGTGCTGGAGTCGATCGAAGAGGCTCGCCTCGTGCACAGGTTGGCCGGCGAACAGGGCCGCGGGCAGAAGGTACTCGTGCGCATCGGGCCCAGGAAGGTCCCGCGCGGATTCGGCATCCAGCTCGCCGGCAAGGCCAGCCAGTTCGGCATCGACGAAGAGGTGCTCGACGAAGCCCTCGACGTGATCCTGGGCCTCGAGCACCTCGAGCTCGAAGGCTTCCACGTGTTCCTCGGAACCCAGTGCCTCCAGCCCGAGCCGATCGCGGAGAGCTACGCCATCGCCGCCGAGCTCTTCCGGGACGTGTGCGAGCGCTTCGACCTCACCCCGTCCCGGCTCGTCTTCGGCTCCGGTCTCGGAGTCCCCTACCACGAAGGCACCGAGCCGGTCGACCTGAACGAAGTCGCACGCCTGGCTCTCCCCGGACTGGACGCCCTGCGCGCGCAGCCACGCTTCCAGGACTCCCGCTGGTTCCTCGAAATGGGCCGCTACCTGGTCGGGAGCGCGGGCACCTACCTGACCCGCGTCCTGCGCATCAAGGAGTCCCGCGGAACGCGCATCGCCATCTGCGACGGCGGCATGAACCACCACCTGGCCGCCTCGGGCCAGCTCGGCAGCGTCATCCGCCGCAACTTCAAGATGCGCGTCCTGGGCTCCAGGTCCGGCGGCGCTCCTGTCCCCCACGACGTGGTCGGTCCCCTGTGCACGTCCATCGACCTGCTCGGTCGGAAGGTCGAGCTCCCGCCCCTCGAAGCGGGCGACGTGATCGCCATCGAGAACAGCGGCGCCTACGGCCCCACGGCCAGCCCGGTCGGGTTCATCTCCCACCCGCACCCGAACGAGTTCCTGGTCTAGCGCCTCCAAGGCGACTTGCTTTCCCGCGACGGGGCCGGCTCGGGAAGACCGCAGAGGCAGCCGTCATTCCGCCAGCTTCCACTTCTTGGAGCTGCTTGGTGCGGGAGACACGCTTCCTGCTCGGTGAGCTCCCACGAGCGCGCGGAAGCCCTGCCGCTGCTCACGGCCCAGACCGACGTAGAGCCGTCGCGGAGGATCTCCGTCACGGTGGAGCCCGCGTGCCATGGGGACTCTCGAACGCAGGGCCAGGGTCCACCGGGCCCCTAGCCTGGAAACCTCCGAGTCCATGGGCGAGCCCCGACCGGAGTTTCACGCCCCGGCCGGGGCTCCCTTCCTCAGAAGATCACGATCGAAAAGTCCAGATCGACGTTGACGTTCGAGGCGTTCACGATGTCGATGAAGAGCGCGTTCGGGTTGGCCACGCGCGGCCCGACCTCGTAGATGCCGGTCCCCAGTCGGGTCACCGTCGTGAAGCCCCCCATGAGGTTGAAGCCCCGGGCGATCGAAGCTCCCGTACCGAAGGCATCGATGTGCACGGCGGCCTTGACGAGCCCGTTGCGACTCGCGAGCTGCTTGATGTCCCCAACGTTGGTCACGGTCAACCTGGGCTCGGGGTCCGCGCTGCTCAGGGTGTCCTCGT
>JAUIEE010000240.1 GCA_030428965.1 bacterium
CTCGCCCTGGGCCTTTCCCGGGACGCGTTCGGCCCGATCGTGGGCTTCCTGTTCGCCGTTCCGCTCCTGTGGGTCGTGATCTCGGCCCTTTGGCCCGCCCGGGCCGACCGCAAGTGCCCCGCCTGCGACAGGGACACCCTGGAGCGCCTCGACGCCGAGGCGACCTATGGCATCTCCTGCAGCTCCTGCGGTTTCACCGACGAGAGCCAGAGCTCCTGGCTCCTGGCGGAGGAGGAGGGCCCGCTGGAGGAGATCGTCCTGGAGCAGCGGCGCCGCAAGAGCCGGTCTCCCCTGGACCGATCCATCCCCGGGGACTAGCGCGGGGGTCGGGGTGAATCGGGAGTGGATTCATCCCTACCGCTCCACTAGAAGAGGGAAGCAGCTTTCCCATGGACGAAGCGCAAATGATCGAAGTCCTCCTGGCCCGGGTCATCATCCGGGACGGCTCGGACCGCCAGTACATCTACCTGGCCGAACGGGAGGGCAACCGCGTGTTCCCGATCGTGATCGGGAGCAACGAAGCCTGGGAAATCCACCGCGTCCTGCACCACACCGAGCCCGAGCGCCCGATGACCCACCAGCTCGCGCTCTCCACCGTCCAGGCCCTGGGGGCCGAGCTGCAGCGGGTGGACATCGTCGACCTGCGCAAGAACACGTTCTACGCCCAGGTGGTCGTCCAGAACGAGAGCGGGGACGTGGCCGTGGTCGACGCACGCCCCAGCGACGCCATCGCCCTGGCCCTGCGGGCACGCTGCAAGATTCGCGTCGCCGAGACCGTGCTCGAGAAGGCCAACATGGACGCCTAGGGCGTCACCCAGACCGCGTCCGTCCAGTCTTCGCCGGCACCCAGGCGCGCCGTGAACCCGAGCGCTCGCTGCCCTTTCAGCTCGGGCAGGTCCACGATCACCTCGGCGGCCCCGGACGCATCCAGCTCGCCCGTCAGCGCCGGGTAGCGTTCGTGGAGCAGCGCGCTGACCCGGTCCTCATCGAGCGGACGTTCGGGGGCGAGTCCGAAGGCGTTCGGTGTCGCGGAGCCCAGGATGAGAAAGGAGGCTCCCGCGCGGTCCGGCCCGCCTTCCAGACGCAGACGCAAGCGCCCATCGGCCTCCCGCACGGCGGCGAGCGGCCGGAGAGCGGAGACGTCCGGGTCCCCGCTCGCGGGCAAGGCGCCGCTGCGACGGAGCTCCTCCTCGAGAGTCAGGGCCAGCCAGACATGACCCCGGGCGCTGGGATGGACGAGATCCCGGAAGAGCTCGGCGTGATCTCCCTCGGCAAAGAGCGCGCGCAGGTCGACGGTCGGAAGGCCGCGCTCGACGGCCAGAGCGGAGAGCACTTCCCGATAGCGGTCGAGGCGAGGGAAGTGAATCGGTTCCTTATCCTTCCAGGTCGAGTTCAGCTCGGGGAGCACCACGACCGCCTTCGCCCCCAGCCCCTCGCACTCGTCCAGGAACTCCCGCGCCAGCTCGGAGAAGTCCTCCAGGGGAACGCGATAGCCGTCCTGCGGTTCGCCGGCCAACCACTCGTCCACTCGACGCCTCCAGTGACGGTAGCGCAGGGTCTTGCCGTAGCGAGAGGCGAACAGCTGCACGCACCTCAGCTCCATCAGCCCCGCCAGGGCACGCTCGGTAGCGGACGGCTGCACGGCTCCCTGGCCGCGCTCGCGGTCGCCGGCGCCGAAGGCCGCGTTGAAGTCGTTCCAGGCGCCGAAGTACAGCACCACGACGTCCGGCTGCAGGGTGCGCAGACGTTCGCGGAAGTGGACCAGGCCCTGGTAGATCGTGAAGCCGGGCACGCCGCCGTTCCAGACTTCCACCCTCGCTCCCTCACGCTCCAGGCTGGCCTCGAGCCGTCTTCCGAAAGTCTTGGGATCGGCCAGGCGAATGCCGAAGGTGCACGAGTCTCCGAGCACGGCGATGCGCAGGGTGCCCGGTGGCTTCGCGGCAGGACGCTCGGGACCCCGCAGCCCTCCCGACGTGATGACGTCCTTGGCTTCCGGGTGACGGGCCCCGGGACGCAGACTCCAGAAGGTCTTCTCGTCCGGCTGGAAGAGGCCTTCGAGCCCCAGCTCCTGGTCCATCGTGTTCGCGAAGCGAAAGCGCAGGGTGGGGACCTCGGGCGCCGCCCAGAACAGGCGCAGCACGAGCTCGAGGACGAACAGGAGGACGAGGGGGGACACGAGGGCCACCGCCAGGCGCCCCTTCCAGGACTTCCTTGCGCTCATCGATTCGCCCGCCGCTGGTCGGGGTCCGCCAGGACGTAGGCGAACAGGTCGAGGATCTCGGGCAGGGTGCGCGTATCGAGCAGGCCCGAGGGCATGCTCGAGAGGGTCGAGAGGCGACGCAGATCGATCTCTTCCTTGGGCAGCACGACGTCCTCGCTGCGCGGGGAGCGCACCCGCAGGGTCAGGTTGCGCTCATCTTCGGCCACGGGCGTGCCCACGTACAGCTTGCCCGAGTCCGTCCAGACCTCGGTGTCCTGGTAGCCCGGTGCGATGACCGCGGAGGGGTCGAGCAGGGTCTCGAGCAGATCGCCCGGGGTGTAGCGACTGCCGGCCGCGCTCAGGTCGGGCCCCAGGGCCACGCCGCGTCCCTCGAGCGCATGGCATGTGAGGCAGCTCGAACGCCGGAACACGTCCCGGCCCCGGGCGATGTCCCCTTCCACGGACCAGCGCCGGAGCTCGGGCAGCAGCTCGGCTTGCGTCCAGGCCCGTACGAAGACCTCGGGCGGATCGTCGAAGCTCTCCCCGGGCCGCGTTCGCTCGAAGGCCTCGCGCAGCTCGGTGACCCGGGTCGGTTCCAGGACGAGGAGCAGGTCCTGCTCGAAGCGCGCCAGGGCCTTGCCCAGCTCGAGCCCTCCTTCGAAGTCGCGCTGGGCCGCGAGCAACCACCGGAAGAGGAGGCCGCGTTCCTCGGGCGTGGCCTGTTCGAGTCGGCGCGCGAGGGGTAGAACCAGGGCCAGGGCCTGTTCCTGGGGAAGGTCCGAGCCGAGCCTCGGGAGCACCAGAGAGACGACGTCGGGCGCGCCCAGCTCGACCAGGAGCAGCAGGGTCTCGCGCTCGAGGGTGGCATCGCCCCGTTGGAAGAGCTGCTCGAGGGCCGCGACGATCTCGCTCGCAAGCCCGGAGCCCGGGGGCCCCAGACGCAGGAGTGCGAGCCCATGCAGTCGCAGCCAAGCGATCTGTTCCGAAGGACTCTTGTCCTCGAGGGACGTCTCCGCGAGCTTCTCCCAGACGACCTCGGCCAGCGCAGGGTCCTCCGTGCGGATCAAGGCCAGGAGAGCCTCGCGACCGGTGAGGCTGTCTCCCTCCGCCAGGGCACGCTCCTTCCAAGTGGCAGGATCCTGGTGTTCCAGGGCCGTGCGCGCGGCGAAGCGCAGGAAGCGATCGGTACTCCCGAGGCTCGGCCAGAGCTCGTCGATCACGGTGGCCGGAGACGGCCGGTGCCAGCCTTCGAGTCGGCGGCGCTCCTGCCGCTCGGCCTTTCCCTCGGACCAGGAGGCCGGAGAGCGGTCCGTTCGTGGTCCCGTCCAGCGAATGCGGTACAAGCCCGACTGCACGCGCCGGCCGCCGGTCAGGAGGTAGAGCGCACCGTCCGGACCGAAGGCGAGGTCACTCACGGCCAGCGGCTTGCCGCGGGCGAAGACCTGCGCCTCGACGCGGAAGGTCGACCCCTCCGGGATCGGCTGCAGAGCGTAGACCTGCCCACGGGACCAGTCTCCCGCGAACAGGTAGCGGTCGTAGGGCGGCGGGAAGTCGCTCTCCGCGCCGGACGCGAGCCCCGTGGGCGACCCGCGCCCCAGCTCCAGGGCCGGCGGCAGGGAATCGGGATAGAGCGCCGGCCACTTGCCGGGTCCGTAGCGGTAGCCGAAGTCGGCGCCGCTGGTGACGTGCAGCACCCTCGTGGGCCGGTACCACGGCAGCCCCACGTCCCATTCGTGATCGGAGTCGAAGGTGAAGAGCTCTCCCTCCGGTCCGAACACGGCGTCGTAGGCGTTGCGCAAACCGATCGCGAAGATCTCCCAGTCCCGCCCCTCGAGGTCCGTCCGGGCGATCCACCCGATGCGACGTCCGCTCGGTCGCTCGATCCACAGGGGGCTCAACACGTCGTCCCCCGGCCGGGGGGCCACCCTGCCCCGGGTCCAGTCCGAGGGGAACTCGGTCTCGTCTCCGCCGAGCACGTAGAGGGACTGGCCGTCGGGTCCGAGCACGACCGCGTGAGGTCCGTGCTCCTCGTAACCGTCGAAGGCGTGCAGCTGCTCGACCGATTCGGAGCGGTCGTCCCCGTCCGCATCCCGCAGGCGGTACAGCCCGCTCGCGTAGCGCTTCTCGCTGTTGACCACCACGTACAGATCCTCGCCGTGGAAGAGCAGTCCCTGGGCTTCCCCCAGCTCGAGCTCGAGGGGCTCGGCGCTCCAGAACTCGCCCTCGGCACGCGGCGACACGCGGTAGAGATCGCCGTACTGATCCCCCACGAGCGCGCGCCCCTTCCCGTCGAGGGCCAGGGAAACCCAGGACCCCTGACGCGCCCGGGGCACCGAGTAGAGCAGCTCGGCTTCGAATCCCTCGGGCAGCTCGATGGCCTGCGCCTCGAGGGCCTCGACTTCCTCGCTGCGCAAGAGGTCCTTGCGCAATCGCCAGGGATCGATTCCCAGAGGCCCGTACACGTGGGGCGGACCCCAGCCTCCGTCGTCGAACTCCGCTTCCGTCCAGCCCGCCTCTTCGACGGCGCTGACCTTCCAACTCCCGTCGGTCACCCAGCGGGCGCGCCGGCCCTCGCCGTCGGTCGCGCGCAGCGAGAGGTTGAGACCCGCGGGCCCCTTGTCGCAGCGCACCCACACCGCCAGCACGTTCTTCCCCGGTCGCAGGGCGGAGCGCACGTCCATGCGCACGGGCCGACGCCAGAAATCTCCGGTCGCGACGAGCTGACCGTTCAAGTAGGCCTCGAAGCGATCGTCTCCGGCAACCCAGAGGACCGCCCGAGCGGGCTCGCCCCGCAGCTCGAACGACCGCCGGAACCAGGTCTCGTCCCCGGGGTCGGGCCGGCGCTCGCGCCACAGCCAGTAGGACGTCTCGGGAGGTCCCGCCGCGCGCAGCCTCACGTTGCGCAGTCGAACCTCCATCGGATCGCCGGCGTGCAGCTGGAAGGCCAACACCCCGCGCGCCCTCGCCTCGGGTCCTTCATCGATCAAGAGAGCCGTTGCGACGCCGTTCACCGCCACGACGATGCGTTCGCCGACGGCGCGCACCTTGAGCTCGTTCCACCCCTCGGGCTCCAAGAGCCCCTGCAGGGTGCGCGGATCCACGAGGGGCTCCTCCGTCCGTCCTCCGTTTCCGTCCAGACGCACCTTGGTGCCCCGGCGGGCCAGGATCTCCCGCCCATTCTGTTCGTACAGGCCACCGGTCCAGCGGGGTGCCAGGTCCGCCTGGTAGCCCGAGACCTCTTCCCAACCCTCCCCGCGCGAGCTGCGGAACTGGGCCCCCGAGTTCCCACCACGCAGCTGGAACTCGAAGCGCAGCTCGAAGTCCTCCAGCTCGCCGCCCTCCCAGATCAGGTAGGTCGAGCGCTCGCAGGGGACCTCGGGCGTGCTACGCCCCACGATGGCCCCTTCCTCCACGCTCCAGAAGCGCCGGTCCCCGCTCCAGCCCTCCAGGCTCGCTCCGTCGAAGAGGGACCGAAACCCTCCGTCGCTCTCCTGGGCCCCCGCGGGCACGGCCAGGCCCAAGAGCAGGGCGAGGGCTCGGAAAGCGCGCACGACCGAGGCTTGCGAAACGGGTCCTTTCACACGAGCATTCTAGGGAGCGGAAGCCGCCGACTCCCGTTCCCGCCCCAGGCTCTTGTCGCCGCCATGATCACCACCGTCTCGCGTCAACGGATCGAGGATGCCCAGTTCGAAGGCTTGTCCGACGAGCTCGAGGCCGGAGCGGTCCTCTTCTTCCCCACCAGCCCCATCACCCTGCCCTCGGCCGAAGACCAGGTGTTCCTGCGGGGAAGCCTAGGGGAGCGTCTCAAGCGCAAGAACGTCAGCTTCCATCCCGAGGCGGGCAAGGTGGTCGGCATGGACGGGGAACCGGAGCTGCGCAAGCGCACCCAGGCCATCCTGAGCGCCCACAGCCGGCGCGTGCAGGACTTCCTGCAGCAGGCCCTGCCTTCCCTGGTTCCCGGCTGGACGGTGGGAACGACCAGCTTTCGCCCGCTCGAGGAGAAGGGGCGCAACCTGAGCGCCCATGCCAGCAACGAGCTCGTCCACGTGGACGCCGGGGCCTACGGAGCCACCAACGGCGATCGCATCCTGCGCTTCTTCTGCAACCTCAACCTGACCCAGGACCGGGTCTGGGCCACCAAGGGCGCCTTCCCCGAGCTCTACCGACGCTACGGCAAGCAGGCCGGCATCGCGCCGCCCAGGCGCACGCTCGAACGGGGCGCCCTGGGCAAGGCGCGCCACGGCCTCCTGCGCGGCTTCTCTTCCATGGGGCTGCCCCTGGCGCGGGTCCTCGACAGCTCGCCCTACGACCGGGCCATGCGTCGCTTCCACAACTTCATGAAGGACACGCCCGCCTTCCAGGAAACGCGCGAGGGCCACCAGGAGTTTCGCTTCCCGCCCTTCTCCTCCTGGATGGTGCTGACGGACATGGTCAGCCACGCCTGCCTCTCGGGCCGCTACGCCCTGGTGGACACCTTCCTGATCCCGCTCGAGAACTGCCGCCGCCAGGAGCTCTCGCCCAAGCACATCCTGCAGCACGGGCTGGAACCGGCACCGGCCTAGGGGATCGCAAAAAGCCCCCGGAGCATCAACTTCGGAGGCTTTGTGCCAGAAGACACGTCGTCCGAGCTAGCCTGCACGACGTGACCTCGGATTCCAGCTCACAAGGAAGCCTCTGGATCGAAACGGTGGCCGTGGCCATCGGCGCCGCGCTGCTGCTCTACCTGAGCTCCGGATTCTTCGCGCCGGAACGGCTCCACCTCCACGGGCAGTTCGTCGACCAGGCCGAGTACGTGTTGACGGCCCGGGACTGGGCCAAGACGGGCGAGCTTCAGAGTGCCCTCGTCGACCCGGAGGACCTGGAACAGGAGAGGAGGCTGCCCCACATGCCGGCCCAGTACGCGCTGCTCGCGGCGTCGTACCGCGTCTTCGGGTACGAGAACTTCGCTTCGCTCGAACCGAGTCTCGCGGCCTTCGTTCTCGTCTGCGTGGGCGTCTACCTGATGGGCAGGCGCCGGTACGGACCGGAGGTAGGCCTGGCAGCTGCGCTTCTGTTCGCCCTTCTGCCGAGCTCGCAACTGTTCGCCTTCACGGCCATGCCGGAGATGACTTTCACAGCCGCCGGCGTGATGACCTGCGTCGTCGTCTCGTGCTTGAAGGAGGAATGGCGCCCCCGGCTCGCGCCCGGGTTTGTCGCTGTCCTCTTTCTCTTCTGCGAAACCGGGGCCCTGTTTGCCGTCTTGTTCGCCTGGGTCGTCTGGCGCAGCGCCCCTACCCGTCGGGCGGCCAGCGCACTCGGAGCTCTGGCAGGTTCCGCGGTTCTGCTTTGGGTCTCCATGCAGGCTCTGTCCTCGATGGGAATCGATCGGCAGCCCGGCCCCTCGATCCAGGACAATCTGATCCCGACCCTGGACGCAGCAGAAAGACACGACATGTTCCCTGCGCGTACAGAAGTCGGCCACGCGATCAACCGCGCGGCCCTGAACGCTGGCTGGATCGTGAACCAACAGCTGTTTCGTCCCCTGAGCGTGCCCTCGCTCCAGGTCTTTGTTCTGTTCGGAGCGATCCTGGTGTCCCTGATCCTCG
>JAUIEE010000241.1 GCA_030428965.1 bacterium
GCGCTGGACGGTCGTCTCCGGGCAGACGATCCGCGGCTCGGTGAGGACCGCCCGCGGCGAGCCGGCGGCCGAGATGCGGGTGAGCTCGACGATGAAGACCGACCCGAACAACCCCATGGCCTCCATGGGAGCGTCCCGGGCCTCGGACTTCGGCCCGCTGCTGGAGGCGTGGGGCGTCGAGCTCGTCCCGAACAAGGTGGTGGCCGACCGGGGCTACGCTCTGCCGGTGATGACCGGCAGCCAGACGAATCCCGAGCAGTGGGACTTCGTCGTCTGGCTGGCGCTGCAGTCCGAGGCCTTCGACCAGGAAGACGCCATCACGAGCCTGCTCCAGAACGTGAACGTCGCCACCGCCGGGGTGCTGCGGCCTCTCCCGGACGCATCGACCGACTTCCATCCCTTGATGCAGTCCTCCGAGGACTCGATGCAGCTGGACGTCGGGATGGTCCAGTTCATGCCGGATCCCAAGCGTCTCCTGAACAACTTCGTGGCGGAACACGAAAAGCTGACGGTGGCGGCCCGCATCAGCGGAGAGCTCCAGAGCGCCTACCCCGAGGGCAACCCTGGAGAATCGTCCACTCCGGAAGGGGAAGACTCGGAGGAGGCCCAGGCCACCGGAACCGATCACCTGGCCCAATCGAGCCAACCGGCCAACATCATCGTCGTCTCGGACGCCGACATGCTGCAGGACCGCTTCTGGATTCGAGAAGAGCGCTTTGGCCCCTTGTCCCTGGGCTTCCGCAAGACGGCGGACAACGGCGACTTCCTCTTCAACGCGGTCGAGAACCTGGTAGGCGGGGCGGACCTGATCTCGATTCGAGCCCAGGGCAAGTTCTCCCGGCCCTTCACCAAGGTGGAGGAGATCCGCAAGGACGCCGAGCAGCAGTACCTCGCCCGGGAACAGGAGCTGGAGCGCCGCCTGAACGACATCCAGACCCGCATCAACGACCTGCAGACCGAGAAGAGCGCCGAAAGCGCCCTGATCCTCTCGCCTGAACAGCTCGAGCAACTGGAGGTCGCCCGTACGGAACAGGTCGAGACACGCAAGGAGCTACGAGAGGTCAAGCACAGCCTGCGCAAGGACATCGAGCAGCTGGGAACCTGGATCAAGCTGATCAACATCGTCTTGATCCCGCTGGTGGTGGCCCTCTTCGCCGTCCTCATGGGTGTGATCCGCGTCAAGAAGCGCGCCGTCGCTTGACCTCTTTGGTGGAGTAAGAAGAGGAAAGTCATGAACAAGAAACTGATCGTCCTCGTCCTCGTCACGCTGGTGGTGCTCGCCGCAGCCGGCTGGACCGTGCGCGAGCGCAACACCCGGGGAGCTTCACGGGCCGAGTACGGCGCCCTGATCGAAGGCCTGGACGAGCGCGTCAACGACGTGGCCGCGCTCGAGATCATCCAGGGGGAAGACGCGACCACCCTGGAGCGCAGCGGTGAGAGCTGGAGCGTGGTTCAGCGCGGTGGCTATCCCGCCAAGTTCGAGGCGATCAAGGGCCTGCTCGTCAAGATGGTCGACCTGAAGGTTCTCGAGCCCAAGACGTCCAGACCCGAGAACTACGCCAAGCTCGGCGTGCAGGATCCGGGTCCGGATCAGGCCGAGCCCAAGCGCCTGATCCTGCGCGACGCATCGGGCTCGCAGATTCAGAATCTCATCGTCGGCAACACCCAGTTCCGCGGCAACAGCCGCCAGCTCTACGTGCGCCTCTCCGACGACCCTCAGGTCTTCCTGGTCGAGGGAGAGATCAACGCCCAGGCGGATCCCACCACCTGGATCGAGCGAGAGATCGTCAAGCTGGAAAGCGGAGAGGTCGACACGGTCGACGTCCGGCACGCAGACGGCGAGCAGTACAGCTTGAAGCGCTACGACGCCTCCTCCGCGCAGTTCACCTTGGCCGACATCCCCCTGGGACGCACCGAGAAGCACGAAGGCGTCGCCAACTCCGTGGCGACAGCCCTGTCCTTCCTCAGCCTCGAGGACGTTCGCCCCGAGGACGAGGTGGACTTCGAAGCCAACGCGATCGCGGAGCTGACCTTCAACCTGCTCGACGGTCGCCGCGTGCAGCTCGAACTGGCCGGTTTCGACGACAAGAACTGGGTCCGCGTTCGCTCCAGCTTCGAAATGCCGCCCAAACCTGCTGCGCCTTCCCCGCAGGAAGACGAAGAGGCGGCCGAGGACAGCGACCCGGCCCAGGACGAAGCCCGGCGACAGGCAGAAGCCGAAGCTGCCCAGGAGACGGTGCGCGCGTGGAACGAGCGCTGGGAGGGCTGGGCCTACGCCATCCCCGAGTACAAGGCGACGTCTCTCACCAAGCGCAGCGCCGACTTCCTGGCCGACCCTCCGGCCGAGGAAACCGAAACCCCGGGCACCGACGATCCGGACCTCCCCCTGGAACTTCCCCCCGCAACCGACACGGATTCCGGAGACTGAGCCATCAAAGCCCACATCCTGCCTCTGATCGCCCTGCTGGTCGCCGGCTCGACAACGCTCGAGTCGATCGAGCTCAGCTTCGCCCCGGAAGAGGGCACCTCCCTGCGGCGCAGCTTCGTCTCGACCAGCGAGTACGTGCTCGAGAGCGTGGAGCTGTCGGTCGACGGGGACGAGCACCCGGTCCCCAAGCCCGAAGGGGTTTCGATCGAGGCCGACGAGACCGTCGTCCTCGTGGACGAGGTGGTCTCCATCGGGGACGGGCGCCCGCTCGAGCTGAAGCGCACCTTCGAAACGATCGCCGAGACGAACCTCTACTCGAACGGTGACGAGGAGGCCGAAACGCGCCAGACGAGCGACCTCGAGGGCAGCACGGTCGTGTTTCGCTGGGACGCGGAGCAAGAGCAGTACGAAGTCGAGTTCGAGGACGAGGACGGCGACGAGGACTTGCTCGAGGGGCTGGTCGAGGACATGGACATGCGCGGCCTGTTGCCCGCGGAGGAGGTCGCCCTGGGCGACACCTGGGAGGTCGAGGTCGAGGTCTACAAGGCCCTGATGTGGCCTGGGGGCGACCTCGAGCGCTACGACGAAGACGCCGGCGAGGTCGACGAAGATCAGCAGGAGCTCAATCGCCTCGTGCTCGAAAGCCTCGGGGGAGAAGCCACGGTCACCCTGGTCGAGATCCTCGAAGAGGACGGCCTGCGCCTGGCCCTGCTCGAGTTGGAGCTCGAAGTGGAGGCCGGGGCCGAGCTCGAGATCGAGGGGGGCGACGAAGGCCCCGAGAGTCTGCTGCGCGCCGTGGCCCTGGCGCGCACGGTGAGCGGCCAGGTCCTGTGGAACCTGGATCAGGGAGTGCTGCAGTCCATGTCCCTCGAGGCCGACTCCACGATGGAGTTCACCGAACGCTTCGACTTCGAGGGGCCCCAGGGAGCTGTCCCGGTGGAGCAGGTGATGAGCTACGCCGGCACGGTCGAGTACACGATCGAGTTCGAGGTCGAATCGCCCTAGGCCTCCTCCTTCTTGAAGAGGAGGAGGTGATTGAAGCCCCGCAGGAAGAAGTTCTGCTCGGCCGCGGTCCGGTGGAACCGGGGGCTTTCCAGCTTTCGGTTGCCGCGCACGACCGCGATGTGGTCCACGGGCCGGAAGAGGTCGGACAGGGCGATCTGGAAGCGGGCTCCGATGGGAACGAACCCCTTCTTGGCCTTGTAGGTGTCCGACACGTACACCGCCAGGTAGCGGCGATCCCGCAGGTAGCGGTGGGCGTCCCGAAAGACCTCCTCCATGGCGGCGAAGTAGCCCGGGCCGAAGGCGTCCAGCTCACCGATGCACCCTTCCCGCTCGGAATAGGAGATGTGGGTCGAATAGGGCGGATCCATGAAGACGAAGTCCGCCACTCCTTCCTCGAGGGGAACCGATCGTGCATCGGCTCGTTGGATGTCGTCTCGGGAAGGCTCGATGTCGAAGCCCCTCGCCGTGCGCCCCATCGAGTGGGCCACGTCCAGGGTCGTTCCGCCTCCGCAGAAGGGATCGACCACCAGATCACCGGGGCGCGTGTAGCGCTCGAGCAGGTTCCAGATGACGTACGTCGGCGTCCGCCCCTCGAAGCGCGGATTGCCCATCGGCTCATCGGTGTGCTGCTGGGAGGGGTAGTACCAGAGCGTGCTGGTCTGGAGGCGGAGTCTGGGCTTGTCGCGCATGATCGGGGGCACCTACGATAGCGCCTGTGACGCGCATCCAGCTCCCCTTCCCCCGAGCCGGGGTCGATTCCCTTTCGGCCCTGTTCGATGTGCCCCGAGGCGAAACCCGCGCCAGCGCGATCCTGCTCGCCAACGGAGCCGGCTTCCACATGGAGGCTCCCTTCATGGCCCAGGTGGCCGAAGGTCTGGCGGCGCGCGGGTTCCCGACCCTGCGCTTCAACTACGCCTACAAGGAGCGCCAGGTGCGGGAAGGAAAGACCCGACCGCCCGATCCCATGCCCGTCCTGGAAGCGGCCCACGCCACGGCCCTGGCGGCGCTGGCCGACCGCTGCGAGGGACGCCGCATTCTCCTGGCCGGCAAGTCCCTGGGGGGCCGCGTCTCGAGCCACCTGGCCGCCAAGGACCACCCCTGCTCGGGCCTGATCCTGCTCGGCTACCCGCTGCATCCCCCGCGCAGACCCGAGAAGTTGCGCTCGGAGCACTTCGCGGCCATCGCCCAGCCGGCCCTCTTCCTGCAGGGCACACGCGACAGCCTGTGCGACCTCGAGCTCCTGGAGACCGCACTCCAGCGCTATGGAGGGCACGCCACCCTGGCCCGCATCCAGGACGCGGACCACGGCTTCCAGGTCCTGAAGCGGACCGGCAGGAGCGCCGAGGAAGTCCTCCAGGACCTCTTGGATCGAATCGCAGCCTGGGAGGCGGCGACCTTTCCGAGCTAGCGCTCCCGCCCGTAGGCCAGGAGACGCTCGAACTGCCGGGCGAAGTCGTGGCTCCCCCCTCCAAGGGGCGACTTGAAGAAGCACGCGGTGTGCTCCATCTCGCCGGCCTCGCCCCGCTCCAGGGCCAGATCGGCCAGACGCACCAGATCGATGACCAGGGGCGCGGCCAGAGCCGAGTCACAGCCCGACCAGGTGAACTGCAGGCTCATCTTCGCCCCGAGGAAACCTTCGAAGTGCACGAAGTCCCAGGCGGTCTTCCAGTCGTGCAGCGAGGGAACGAAGTCGATTCCCACCTCGCTGTGCAGCTCGGGATTGCCGAGGATCGAACGCACGACCTGGTCCTTGTTCTGGATCTTGGCTGCCCGGCGCACCGGATCCGAAAGGGCTTCCCCGTCTCGGTTTCCCAACATGTTGTATCCCTGCCAGGAGAGCACCCGCAGCGCGCGCGCCTTGAACATGGGAGCCAGAACGCTCTTGAGCAGCGTCTCCCCCGTCTTGCCGTCATTCCCGCAGTGCGGCACGCCCGCTTCCCGCGCCAGCTCCACAAGGGCCGGCAGACTCGACCCTCGGTTCGGGGTGAAGTTCACGTAGGCCGCACCGGCGCGGAAGGCCGCGTAGGCGTACAGGCTGGAAGCCGGCAGCTCCCCACCGCTCTCCATCGCGGCTTCGAGATCGGCCAGGGAATTCCAGTGGTCCTGGGGCTCGCGCCAGGCCTCGGTGCTGGCCAGGTTGACGACCACGAGCCGATCGACGCCCTGGGACCGACGAAAGTCCTCGAAGTCGCTGCCCAGGCGCTCCGCCTGCTCCAGAGGGGACAGCCCGCTCAGCCGGGACGAAGCCGGGTCGAGGCGGGCCAGCCCGACGTCCGCAACGTCGAGGATCCCGGGCCGCACGCGCGCGTCGAAGGCGGCCGCATCCCCCACCGCGGCGGCCACCAGCTCCGCCGACAGCACACCGTGGCGCACGAGGTCCCCGGCACTCCGGGACAGGTCTCCGCTCGCGACTTCATGCCCGCCGACGACCATGTCGCCCAGGTCGCGCAGGGGCAGGTGGTTCAAGAGCTCGCTCTCGGTGACGATACCGGTCGGCTCGAGCAGTCCTTCCCGCAGCCCGGCCAGCCCGTACACGAAGCAAGTCGCGATCGAGCCCCGAGCGCCGATCAACCAGACCCCCAACCGGGGACGTTCGCTTTCCTGCTGGGGCTTCAAGGAGGGGGACTAGCGTTGGCTGCGTGACTCGACCCAGCCCTGGATGATCGAGCGGTAGGGAGCGGGCAAGTCTCGCCCCGCCAGGCTCGCTCGCTCGGGGGAGGACTCGCCTGTCCCGGGGGACAGATCAAGCTGGGAAGTGGAGGGCGTCGAGGGGGGCGCCGCGGCCCCGTCCGGCGACCCGCCGGGGGATTTCGAGCCGACCATTGTGGCGTCTGTCCCCGGGGCTGCCAGGCCGGGGCGCGATTCTCCCCCGGGCTCGTTCCTCTTGGCCGCGTCCACCCCTTGGCGGGCCGCATCCAGCCAAGCTCGGGAAGCTTCCACGGGTTGCCTCAAATCCGGTTGACCCACCAGCTCGGACTCCAACCGGGCCAGTTCCCGATCCAGGGCGGCCAGCTCCTCCGCGCTCTGTTCCCCTCCTTCCAGCTCCCGGGCCAGCTCCTGGGCCCGCGCCTTGGCACGCACCAGCCGCCCGGCCGTCACGGCGTCGAGGCGTCCCTGTTCGCTCGCCCCGAGGGCCACGCGGGTGGCCTCCTCGAGCTCCGCCGCCATGCCCTGCCCCAGGTCGCCCAACCTGGCCGTGCGGGGCGTATCGGGCTGGGCGTGGTCGAGGGCGACGGCCAGGGCGCAGAACGCGAGAACGGGCATGGCCACGGGCAAGGCCAGAGGTGGAAGCACGCAGCGCAGGGCCTCCTTGCACCGCAGTCGCTCGAGCACCCGGTCGGCGAGCAGCCTGGCGAAGGGCTCGCCGCTGCGGTCCCGTTGCTCCAGCTCGAAGGCCGTGACCAGCGCTCCCTGGTGACGAAGCTCCCGGTCCAACCGTCGCGCGATGACGACCTTCGAGACCCGATGCTCGAGAAACCAGGACGCGCCCAGGAGCGCGCCGGCGAAGATCGATACGGCCCAGGCCCCGGGTTCCGCGAGGAACGCGCCGGAGTGGACGGCCGCGGCCAAGGTCAGCAGAACTCCGGCGATGGACAGGAGCAGGGTCTCCCCCCACCGGGCCGCCCGCAGCCCGAGGTAGGCGTGTCGGACGACCTGGGAGACGGACTCGGGACGCGGGCCCCATCCTCCGCGCAGGTCCCCGTCACGCCACCCCCTAGCGCCCACCGGTAGCCTCGGCGGCCTGCGGCGCGGCGATGTCCTCGACTTCGCTCCACCAGCGCTCCGGGAGCACGGCGAGTCGTTGCTTCGAGAACACGAACAGCACGGGAGACTCCCGTTCCGGCAGCAGCCAGGCGTTCGGTAGCCAGCTGGTCTGGTCGATGCACTCGGGCAAGGCCGCGCTGACCAGGGTGTGCCCCTGGAAGAAGAAGGTCACGTTGATCAGGTTGCCTTCCCGGTCCGCAGCAAAGGCCTCGGGGCCGCCCCCGTCGGGACTCACGAAACGCGAGCCGAGGAACGTCCAGCGATGACGGCGCAAGCTGCGCCCGGTGGCCAGATCCGAAATGAGGTCGTCGACGCGATAGAGGTAGCGCTCCCCCTCGGAGCGCCAGGCGGCGTACAGGTAGAAGCCGTCCCCCTGGGGAGGTTGGACCTCCCTCCTTCCACCCTCCTCCGTTGGCTCGAGCCAGCGGGCGTTCTGGCCCGGTTCCACACCCAGGGTCAAGAGCCCCGTGTGAATCAGGCTCGGCCGCACCTCGGTCAGGAACAGGCTCTCGTGGGTCTGGCCGTTGGGTGCGACCAGGACGTACTCCAGGAGCTCGTCGCGGATGAGTACCTCGGCCGGCACGGC
>JAUIEE010000242.1 GCA_030428965.1 bacterium
GCACCTTCCAGCTCTGGAGCAGGGGGGAGCTGGGAGGCGTCTCGGCGGCGCCTCCCAGGTAGGCCAGGCCGGGACCCAGGCTGGCCAGCCCCTCGGTCAGGGCCAGAGGTCCGACCAGCTGGGAGCGCACCACGGCAGGGTCCGGCTCGGCGATCCAGCGCACGGTGCGGGCCTGTTCTGGACCGAGGTGGGGGCCGGGCCGGGGCTCGCCCTGGAACGAAACCCGGTCCCAGCCGTCCGCGGTGCGACGGAGGGCGCAGGCCTCGCGCACCTCCCCGGGGGAGAGCGCCAGCCCGCCGGACCACAGGGCAAGCTCCTTCAGCTCCCCGTCCAGGCTGACCCACTGCCAGCTCACGGGGCCGGTCTCGGTCCCCAGGCTCTCCGGGCGGGTCCCGGGGGCCAGCTTGATGCAGGCCTCGGGGAAGCGACGGAGGAGCTCGAGGCAGGTGGACCAGGGGGGGGACCACTCCTCCGGGCGCAGGGAGCGCTGTCCCCGGGCACGCCGATCGGGGTCCACGAGCAGCACATCGGCCCTGCGCACGGGGGGGTTGCGGGCGTCTCCGATCCACACCGTGGCGGGCTGGGCGCTGGCGAGGAAGTTCTGGCGCAAGTAGCCGGCCGTCGTCCGGTCTCTTTCCTGGGCAAGGACCTGCAGTCCGGATCTCGCCAGCTCCAGGGCATCTCCCCCCAACCCGGCCGTGGCGTCCAGGACCCTGGCGTCGGCCTTCCACCCCCGAATACGCTGGGCCCGGGCCGCGGCCACGGGCCATGGGGTGGACTGCTCGAGGCCCTGTCGGGTCAGGAACAGGCGGTCCGCGTCGCGCAGCTTGGTCCGGGCTCGATCCCTGAGCCGGGCCTGCTCGGCGGCGATCCGGGCGGCCTCGGGGCTGCCCAGGGACCGGCGCAGCTCCTGCACCTGCTCAAGAGGGTCGCCGGTGGGCGAGAGCCTCGAGAGGGCCTCGGAGACCTCCCTACTCCAGGGGGGGAGGGGGTTCACGGGCCCTTTCTTCCCAAAAATGGGAATTCGGGCCGTTTGCGACAGGCTCCCCCTCCAATCTTCGGGGGGACAGGTCCTATCTTGGCCGAGTCCTGTTCTTGGGACGACCTCTCCCCCACGCCCCCCCGCGTAGACCTACTCCTTTGTACGACCTTGTCCAGGCAGGGCGGAGGGCCCGGCTGAGCCGGGTGGATTGACGTGGATCGCATACTTCTGATCGAAGATGACCCCAGCTCCCAGGTGCTCTTCCGCAACCGCCTGGAGGATCTAGGCCACGAAGTCGTGGTCGCCTCCACGGGTGCCATGGGGCTGATGGAGGCTCGTGCCGGTGGTTTCGACCTGTTCCTGGTGGACATCGGCTTGGGCTCGGGGATCGACGGCTTCGACGTCTGCCGCCGCCTCAAGGGCACCCCGGAGATCCGCAGTATCCCCGTCGTGCTGATCAGTGGCCAAGTCAAGACCCGCGAGGATTTGCACCGAGGCTACGAGGCCGGCTGCGAGTCGTTCCTGGTCAAAGGGGACGTCACCCTGCTGGAGGACGTCGTGCGAGCCATGCTGCGCATCAAGTCGCTCCAGGACGAGCTGAGTCTCCAGAATCGGCTCCTGGGCGAGCAGAACCAGAGGCTCCAGGAAGAGCGGCGCCGGCAGGACGACCTGCGATCGGCCCTGCGCGACTTCGGGAGCCGCGCCACGGTCTTCGAGGAGCTCGCGACCGGTCGCCCGGACGGCGTCCTGCACGTGGACTCCGAGGGGGTCATACGCTTCCACGATCGCGGAGCCCGGGACATCTTCGGGAAGGATCTCGACGGGGCCCACCTGGGGAGCGTCGCCCAGGACACCGGCATGGAGGCCTTCGTGCGCAACGTCCGGACGGATGCCCAGGAAGCGCGCTTCGACCTGGCCGGGCGCGGGGGGCGGGTGCGGTCCATCCACGTCTCCGTGGTCCCGATGGTCCCGCGTCCCGGATCGGCCGAGCCGCTCTACAAGACGGTGTCGCTGCTGGACAACAGCAAGCGCCAGGTCGCAGCGGAGATGCTGCGGCTCGAAGAACAGGGCATTCCGCGCCGCGAGGTGGGCATGCTCATGGAGGCTGCCCGGCGCGTCTACCACCCGAGCGCCATCCTCGGCTCTAGCGAAGCCATGAACGACCTGCGCCTGGCCGTCACACGCTTGACCTCCACGGACCGTCCCGTGCTGCTGAGCGGTGAGAGCGGAACCGGCAAGGGCCTGATCGCCAGGACGCTTCACTATGGCGGGCTCATCAGCGGTCCGTTCGTGCCGGTGCATTGCTCGGCCATCGCGCCTTCCCTGATCGAGAGCGAGCTGTTCGGACACGTGAAAGGCGCCTTCCCCGAAGCCGTTTCCGATCGCCCCGGCCTCTTCCAGCAGGCCCAGCATGGCACCCTGTTCCTCCAGGAGGTTCAGGCGCTGCCCCTTGCGATCCAGCGCAAGATCGTCGAATGCCTCGTGCAGGACGAGGTCTGCCGGGTCGGCTCGAACAGCCCCGAGCACGTTCAGGTGCGCCTGATCGCTTCGACCTCGGAGGATCTGGAAGCTCTGGTCGCCGAGGGGCGCTTCGACTCCGAGCTCTACCAGAGGCTGAGCGCCGCGCACATCAAGCCCGAGCCGCTGCGCGAGCGAGAAGACGACATCGGTCCCCTGGCGATGCACTTCCTGCATCGCTTCGCCTCGGCCCGCCCCGAGGTGCGCTTCGCGGACGAGGCGATCGGTGCCCTGTACGCCTATTCCTGGCCGGGCAACGTTCAAGAACTGGAGAACTGCGTGGAGCGTGCCTGTGCCCTGATGGAAGGCGATGAGATCGGGGTGCGCCACCTGCCCCCGGCCTTGCAGGAGCTGCACCGCCAGGACACGAACGCCACGATCGCCGCCTTCCAGCCGGGCACTCCGGCCCATCAGCCCACGAGCCGGAAAGCGGCTCCCCAGTTCGAGCACGAGGACTTCGACGAAAAGGCCCAGCCGGTCAGCCTTCAGCTCTACGAGAAGAAGGCCATCCTGCGGGCCCTGCAGGAATGCGACGGCGACCGCCTGGCGGCCGCCCAGCGCCTGGGCATCGGCAAGAGCACGCTCTACCGCAAGCTCAAGGTGCACGGCATCTGAGGCCGCTAGAGCTTGCGGACCACGGCCGGACCCACGAAGGCCAAGCGCGATGCGTCGAACGTGCCCGGATTGAAGAGCCTGGCTTCGATCCGGGACGCATCGAGCTCGGCGGGTAGGGTGGCCTCGAGCATCTGGATCGGCCGGTTGCCGGTCGGATAGAGCAGGATCGACGTGCGCGCGTGGACCCGCTCTCCGCGTACGAGGCTCCCCATCGGACGCAGGAACCAGCTCTCTCCTTGGGCGTCGACCACCTCGACGCGCAAGTCGACCACCTGCTGGTGCCCGTGATGGTGGACGCGCACGTCGAGGCTGCGGCTCTCCGGGTCGTAGTCGACCTGGAGGGAGGGGGTCAGCCCGAGGTCGATGCGGCGCAACAAGAGGTGCGGCGTGGGCGAGGGGATCTCGGGTCGGCGGGAATTGGCCGGAACGGGAACCGAGACCAGCTCGTAGGGCTGCAGCGCCGTGGTCAACTCGCCCAGGCGGCCTTCGTTGCCCCCCAGGGTGTCGTAGTTGCGCAGCCACTCGCGCAGGAAGGAGATGGGCGTCGATCCGAGCGTGAGGGGTTCGATCACCGGGACGATGTAGTCGGGACGGGTGTCGATGGCCTCGATCAGGTCGAGGGCATGGATGCCTCTCCAAGGCAGGAGGCGGTCGCGGCCCGGGGCCGGGTAGGCCCTGCCCAGCACGTCGTAGACCTTCTTGCGGGAGAGGTAGCCGATGGCCCCCGGCCAGAACGTCAGGATGGTCGAGGGCTGGGCGATGTTGTCCCGCAGGAAGACGCTGACCGAGCGCAGGCGTTCGACCTCGCGGATCTCTGTCGCCAAGCCCATTCGTCCCAGGGGGCGGTCGAAGGCCTCGACCTCTCCCCGGGGCTGCATCCAGCGCTCGTGGAAGGCACCGAGGGGGATGGGCCCCAGGTTGCCGGGTGCCTTCGAGGCCAGGAACGAGGCGCAGGTGGCCGTGACGAGCAGCGTCCAGCCGACCGGGGCGAGTCGGGGGCGCTTGTCCAGGAGTCCCGAGATCGCCTCCTGGATGGAAAGGAAGAGCAGAGGCAAGACCGGGGCCAGGGTGTTCCACATCGGCAGCTCGTCGCCTCCCGAGAGGACGACCAAGGCCGACCAGAACAGGAAGAAGAGGAGCGCTCGCTTCCCGGTGCCCGACAGGCTTCCCGTCAGGCCGAACAGGATCGGCAGGACGACCAAGGGGCCCGACCCGGAGCACAGGAAGAAGCCCTTGAGGTAGTGCAGGCCGAGCAGCCAGTTGTCCGGCGTGTAGCCGACGAAGGCCGCCTGGGTCGGGGAGAGCCAGGCACCGGTGAAGAGTTGGCGAAAGACCCCGAGCCCGAGGCCGACCACCAGCGGCGGTAGCAGGGCGTGACGCATGGAGCGCCGTGCCTTGCGCTCTCCGTCGGGGGGCAGGACGGCTTCGGTCACGAACAGAAAGCCGAGCAGGAACAGGCTCTCGGGACGCGTGAGCATGAGGACCGTCAGGCAGGAGGCCAGGGCCCGGGGCGCGCTCCACTCGAAGGCGAGGAAGGAGCCTGTGACGAGGAGCATCGCCAGGGGGGCTTCGGTCCCGCTGGTTCCCGCCGCCGCCGCGGTTCCGCTGGCCGCCAGGAGCAGAGGTGCGATCAGCCCGGACATGCGCTTCGAGCTGAACTGAGCCAGGACGAACACGGTCCCGAGGGCGCAGGCGATGCCCAGCCACTGGGTGGTCCGAATGGGGGAGACGTAGAAGCGCTCGGCCAGGGCGCACACCCCGACCCACAGGGGAGAGGGGTAGGACTCGACCACCGCTTCCCCCGGGTTCCACAGGGCTGCCCCCTGATGGACCAGATTGCGGCCCAGTCGATAGGCCACGTGGGCGAGCTCGTAGGGAGAGCCCAGATCCCCCTCGGCCGTTTGATGGATGGCCAGGCCGTGGGCGAACAGGATGGCCAGGGTGAGCAGGATGACCGTGACGCGATTCATTCGGGAGGTGGCGTGCTGCCGCTGCCACCCGTATCGGACGGTGAGCTCGAAAGCCAGCGACAGAAGCGAATCTGGTCCACCCGCGGGCCGGGTTTTCCTCCTCCGCAGGAACGGGCAAGGGCTATGGTGGGGCCCCGAGGAGTTCGGTTGGCTTCCCACCAGACACGACAGGACCCGCGCGACGACGCGAAGGCAGCGGACCGACGACTGGAGATCCTGGCGCGCCTCGTCCGGAGCACCGTCCACCAGGCCAACAACTCCCTGGCGGTCCTGCGGGGGCTGCTCGACGTGGCCAGGGTCGGTGCTGCGGGGGCGCTGGTCCCCGAGCGCGACCCGGTCCTGGCCCTGGAGGAGTTGCTCGCGGCCCTCAGTCACGTGACCCGTGCTCCCACCTCGAAGCGAAGCACCTTCGACCTGGCCGATCCCCTCGAGCGAGCCCGCTTGCTGCTGGCCCCCTTGGCCCGCGACCTCAGCGCCGACCTGCACTGGGGGCCGGCCGACCGTGGGAGGATCGTGGACGCCGATCCGCTGGCCGTGCAGCAGGTGCTCACCTTCCTCGTCGCCGATCGAATCCTGGCGGGCAGTCCGAGCCTGCGTCTGAGCGTGCGGCTCGACGCCGAGGTCTGCCGCGTGCAGGTCGTCTTCCTGGAGGTGAACGAGGCGAGTCCGTCCCTGGTCGAGGCGTTTCGGGCAAGGGCCGCGGCCTGGGGCTTCGCCCTGGGGGAGCGTCGCCTGGGTCGTGCCGCGGTCTACCGCTTGGTCTTTGCGCTCGAGAGCGGCCCTGTGCCAGACGTCCTCCCGGGGAGGAAGGTCCTGGGCCGCATCCTCGTCGCCCATCACGACGTGGGGGAGCGCGAGCTCGTGGGCACCGTCCTGCGCGAGGGCGGCTACCAGGTCGTTTCACCGGCCGAGGGCAAGCTCCAGAGCGCCTTGGAGGAGCAGGCCTTCGACCTGATGCTGCTCGACGCCGAGCTCGAGGTCCACGAGCCCTCCCTGTACGGTTCCCTGCGCGAGCGCCCCCGGGTTCCGGTGGCCTTGATCGGTTCGACCGCGCCGCAGGGCAGGCCGAACCTGGATCGTCCGCTGCGTCCTTCCGCGCTCCTGAGCTTCGTCGGCGCCGCCCTTGGCGCGGCTGGCGTTGTGGAACGAGGGGACTTCCCCTAGCGCTCGGGAAGCTCGAGGGTCTCGGTCGCGTGCAGCGCGGCTTCGACCAGCCCTTCCACATCGAGCAAGGATTCCGCCTTCTCGCAGGCGTGGACCCGCCCCTGGAGGACCGGGTGGCGGGGCTGAAAGACCGTGCAGCAGTCCGGTTCGTCGACGATCGAGGCTTCGAAGGTCCCGATGCGCCGGGCGATCTCGATGGTCTCTTCCTTGTCCATGCCGATCAGGGGACGCAGGATCGGCAGCCGGCGGGTTCCTTCCAGGCAGGCGAGGTTCTCGAGCGTCTGGCTGGCGACCTGGCCGAGGGAATCCCCCGTGACCAGGGCCTTGGCTCCTTCGGAGAGGGCCAGGCGCTCGGCGATGCGATGCATCATGCGCCGGTACAAGAGCGTGCGGTAGTCCTCGCGGCAGTGGTCGCGGATCGCGGTCTGGATGTCGGTGAAGGGCACGCTGAAGAGCCGCGCGTGGCGTTCGAAGCGCATGAGGGCCTTGGCGATGCGCTTGACCTTGAGGCGCGTCGAGTCTCCGACGTAGGGATAAGAATGAAAGCTGACGAAGGAGACCTGGCAGCCGCGCTTCATGGCTCTCCAAGCGGCGACGGGGGAATCGATGCCTCCGGACAAGAGGCACAGAACCTTGCCGATCGAACCCACCGGCAAGCCCCCCAGCCCGCGAAAGGACTGGGCGTAGACGTAGGAGCGTCCCGATTGAACGTTGATGCCCAGGGTGAGCTCGGGGTGAGAGAGATCGATGCGGTAGCGTCCCTCGAACTCGCCCAGGACCTCGTCGGCCACGAAGCGGTCCAGCTCGTTCGAGGGCAGGGGGAAGCCCTTGTCCGCCCGGCGGCTGCGCACCCGAAAGGCGATCGGGGGGCCGCTGGGCAAGCGAGCGAAGGTCTGCCGCAGGCAGGTACGAGCCGCCGCCACGATGCCCTCGGGCGTGCTCGGAGCTCCCCAGGCGGGAGAAACGGAGGAGAAGCCGAACACGTCGAGCATGCGCCTGCAGACGTCGGCGGTGCGCTGCTCCGGATGGACGGTCACGTGGCCCCGGCTGCGTTCGGCGCGCACGCGGCTGATCGGTCGGACCGCGTCCCGCAGGTTGCGCACCAGGGTGCGTTCGAACCAAACGCGGTTGTTGCCCTTGAGCCACAGTTCTCCGAAGCGCCCGATCAGCATCTCCGCCGATCCGTCCACCTGAGCCGGGTCCGATTCCGGGGAAAGACCCGCCTTCATCTTTCGGCGGGACACAGCTGGCGCTCGACGGCACCCATGCACTCGAGGGCCGCTTCCACGTCCCTGGCCTCGCTGTGGGAGCAGAAGGAGACGCGCAGCACCTGGCGCGCGTCCTTCTCGTTCAGCCCCAGGGCCAGGAGAGCCGGGGAGATGTCCTTCTTCTTGGCCTGACAGGCGCTGCCCACGCTGGTCATCACTCCCTGGACCTCCAGATGGTGCATCCAGACCTCGGCCGGCGGCCCCGGGAGCTTGACGGCGGCAACGGCGGGCGAAACCCCG